>JAOXSA010000163.1 GCA_025800245.1 Amphritea sp.
GTGAAGGTTGAAAAACCGGAGACCTACAGTGGCGAAAAGTCTCGCGACTTGGACACCTGGTTGTTCCAAGTTCGCGAGCATCTGGACATAACGACCATCCCCGCACGCGGCCACGTTCCCTACGCAGCTTCCCTGCTCCGCGGGAATGCTGCGTTGTGGTGGCGAGAAGTCTGTGAAGGAAACCGTCGACCAGCGACGTGGGATGATTTCAGCCGGATGCTGCGCGATCAGTTTCGGCCGGAGGACTACGGACGCCGCGGACGCGATGAGCTGGCGACGATGCGGCAAGGCAGCAGAGAAAGCGTGGCGGATTTCGTCGCTCGGTTCCGCGCGACGTGCTTGAGGGTTCCGGATTTGGCGGAGGCGGAGAAACTTGACCGATTCGTTCGGGCGCTGGTGCAGGATGTAAGGCTCCAGGTGGAACTGCGTGGTCCCCTGGACTTTCACGACGCGGCGATGTACGCCGAACGGGCCGACGCGGTTCTTACGCGTGTCTCTGGCCAAGACGCGCGTAAACCGTGGTCAAAGGGCAATAAGGGGGGATTTGCGCAGCGTCCACCGCTGCACAATCGAGGAGCAGGAGAGCCCAGTGCACGAACGGAAGGCGGTCCGGAACCTATGGAATTGGGAATGGCGCGGAGGAGGACGTTATCCCGGGAAGAATATGCCAAGCTACGCGCAGAAAACGCCTGCTTTTACTGCAGGAAGCCCAACGCTGGACATGTAGCAAGGGACTGTCCAGAGAAGAAAAAGCGTGCGGGAAACGGGAAGAGTCGTTAGGGATCACCGTCGTCCCTATCGAAGCTACAAATACAGACGGAGGCAGAAAAGCGGCAGTTCAGAAGGAACCTGGGCAAGTTGGACAACGGTCTACAGGGGCTGCTGCAGCGAAAAAGAAGAAAGAGCCTGTGGATACAGGTGCGCTGGTTTCTGTGGAGACAGAACCAGTGAAAGAAACAGATGAGGTGGAGACTGCAGATGAGGAAATTCCTGCAGGTTGTAAATTACTGAGCATAGAAGGGTCTTTGAATGGGTTTTCTATCAAGTTTCTGATAGACAGTGGTGCTACAGACTGTTTTGTTAGCACTGCTTTTGTAGAGGAAAAGAAACTTGAGGTGAATAAAAGAAATGAAAAAGTAAAAATCAATTTAGCTGATGGGACAACCAGGGTTTCTACAAAGTATG
>JAOXSA010000512.1 GCA_025800245.1 Amphritea sp.
AGCCGAGCCACCTTTCAGCGACAAGGTATTAAAATTATTGGCCAGGGTCAGAGTTACGGAGTCTGTATCAAAGCTTGCGGTATTCGCAACCACAAACGCCCCGCTCTGTGTCAGTGCACCACCGGTAGTCACCCTCAGATCATTAACATTCAACGCCCCCAGATTCAGCGCATTGGTATCGCGTACACTCAGATTAGTGGCAGAAGCGGCCAGGCTGTTGAAGTCGTTTGCAGCATTCTCCAGAGTAATATCCGCATTGGTTGCTGTCAGACTCGTCGCGCCATCCACCTCAACAGCGCCAGACTGTGTGATATTGCCAGCCGCCGCCACGGTCAGATTACCGGCCAGATCGGTGCTGCCCAGTACAACCCCGTTGATATCATTTACGACAGCCGAGCCACCTTTCAGCGACAAGGTATTGAAGTTATTAGCCTGGGTCAGTGTCGCTGAAGCAGCATCAATACTGGCAGTATTAGCAACGACAAAGGCCCCGTTCTGGCTCAGTACGCCGCCGGTAACCAGACTCAGATCATTAACATTCAGAGCCCCTACGTTCAGCCCATTAACCTCCCGCAAACGGAGGTTATTAGCTGCCACAGACAGATTATTAAAATCATTCGCCGCATTTTCCAGCGTAATATCAGCATTCGTTGCTGTCAGGCTGGTCACAGTTGCGACACTGATCGCACCTGATTGCGTGATATCACCTGCTGCTGTAACGATTAAAGTCCCTGTCAGATCCGTACTACCCAGGACAACACCATTCACATCATTAATCTGTGCAGTACCGCCATTCAGCGACAGAGTATTAAAGTCATTGGCTTGAGTCAGTATTGCCGAACCGGCATCGATACTGGCTGTGTCAGCAACGATAAATGCCCCTGCTTGCGTCAGCGCAGCCCCGGTCGTCAGACTCAGGTTATTAACATTCAAAGCGTTTACAGTCAGTGCATTGGCATCACGCAGATATATATTATTGGCGGACGCCGACAAGCTGCTTAAATCATTACCTGCATTCTGCAGAGTAATATCCGCATTCGTTGCTGTCAGACTGGTCGCTCCATCAACCTCGACAGCACCAGACTGCGTGATATTACCCACGGCGGTCACTGTTAAATTACCGCTAAGATCAGTGCTTCCCAGCACGATCCCATTGACGTCATTGATCTCAGCCGAACCACCACTCAGAGACAATGTATTAAAGTTATTAGCCTGAGTCAGAGTCGCTGTATTGGCAGTAATGCTCGCGGTATCAGCGACAACAAACGCCCCTGTTTGTGTCAGAGCACCACCGGTAGTGACATTCAGATCATTAACATTCACAGCCCCCATGATCAGCGCATTGGTATCGCGCACACTCAGGTTAGTTGCAGACGCTGCGATGCTATTGAAGTCGTTACCGGAATTTGCCAGCGTAATATCCCCGGTTGCTGCCAGCGTCGCAGCTCCATCCACGTCGAGAGCACCTGACTGGGTCAGATCACCACCCGAGGTTACATCCAGAGTGCCAGTCAGAGCTGAAGCTGCCAGTGTTAATACATTGCTATCCTTGATAGCAGCATTGACTGCATTCAGTGCCAGCGAAAAGAAATCGTTACCGCTGTTATCCAGAGTAATATCCGCATTGGTTACTGTCAGGCTCGCAGCGCCATCGACATCGAGAGCCCCCGATTGAGTCAGATCTCCGCCCGAAGTCACTTCCAGAGCCCCCTTCAGAGTAGACGCAG
>JAOXSA010000219.1 GCA_025800245.1 Amphritea sp.
ACTGGCGGAACTGGATGTACTGACCAACCTGTCAGAACGGGCTGATAGCCTTGATTACGTAGCGCCTGCTTTCAGCGATACCCCACAGATCAACATTACTCAGGGCCGTCATCCGGTAGTTGAAGATGTGCTGGACGATCCGTTCGTCGCCAACGACCTCGACTTGTCCAGTGAACGCCAGATGCTCATCATCACCGGTCCGAACATGGGCGGTAAATCCACCTATATGCGTCAGGCCGCACTGATCACCCTGCTGGCCCATATCGGCAGTTATGTCCCGGCGCAGGCTGCCACTATCGGCCTGGTCGACCGTATCTTCACCCGCATGGGTTCATCGGATGATCTGGCCGGTGGCCGCTCAACCTTTATGGTAGAGATGACTGAGACAGCCAACATTCTGCACAACGCCACCGAGCAGAGTCTGGTGCTGATGGATGAAGTCGGTCGGGGAACCAGCACCTTCGACGGCCTGTCTCTGGCCTGGTCAGCGGCTGAATATCTGGCCAACGATGTCAAAGCGATGACCCTGTTCGCCACCCACTACTTTGAGCTGACCGTGCTGCCTGAGCTGAGTCAGGGCGTGTATAACGTTCACCTGACAGCGATGGAGCATCAGGACCATATCGTATTTATGCACGAGGTTCAGGAAGGCCCGGCGAGCCAGAGTTACGGCCTGCAGGTGGCACAACTGGCCGGGGTACCGGGCCATGTAATCAACCGCGCGCGTCAGAAACTGATTCAGCTGGAAGAAGATACCGGCCAGACCGAACAGCGCCGTCAGCCACCACCGGTACAGGACGATCTGTTTGTTGCACCTCGCCCCCATCCGGTTCTCACTGAGCTACAGGAGATCAGTCCTGATGATCTGACTCCACGGCAGGCACTGGATCTGCTCTACAGCCTGAAACAGAAGGCAGAGCGAAGTTAATACCAACGGGGCGCTCTCTATAAGAGATCAGGCCCGTTTTTTTGTTGTTAGTAGGACAAGATACGGGAAAAGTAATGGAATACACATTCAATTCATGGCCACAACTGATTGGAGTACTTTCCGGGCTGTTAATTGCAGTGCCGATAGGTATTCATATGTTCAGAGAATGCTTTCGCAGCTACAGGGATTTTAAACAGGAAATACAAGAGGCTCAGGGCAGCGAGGAACGCAAGCTCTACGACGGAGAGTTTACCAATGCCGTCAATCATCAGTTCAGTGAGTTCAAAGCTGGCTTTGCCATCGTCTTCCCCATTATCATTTTTCTGGTGACCTACCTGCTTATAAGTGCTATCGCGGAGTCAGCCATCGCTCTGTATCTCGGTTAACATGAGTATCATATTTCTCTGCTAAAAAGCGCAGGTAGGTGATAGCTTGACTTTGCTCAGGCAGTTATAGATTATCGCTGAAGGCCTTTTCAGGCGATACATTGTATATGACACGGGATAGCACAAGGTTAAGTGCGCTACGTCATGCAATCAGGATTGATAGATGGAATTTATTCAGCAGTTTTTTACATTCCCGCTGGCGATTACCGCCGTGCCTTTCTGCTTTCTTACCCTGTTGATGCTCATCTCAGTATTTACAGGCTTTCTCGACGATCTGCCTTTCTTCAACTTTGATGCAGATCTGGACGCTGAAATTGATGCCGATGGTGATATCGCCACAACCGGCACCTGGCTTCCCATCGGCATCACCCGGATTCCTCTGACGGTCAGCCTGACGACAATCACCTTTGTCGCGACAGTCATTATCTTCTATACCGACTATTACCTGCTGGGTATGCTGACAGGAGCCCTTGCGATTGCTGCATCAGTTATCGCAATCATTGTTGCCCTTTTTATCAGTCTCTATATCGCAGCTTTTCTGCTTAAACCCTTATCACCACTGTTTGACCAACGTAAAAGCTTTGCTGTGATCGACTATATCGGTATGAGCGCAGTAGTCAGATCTAATAAAGTCAGTGCAGCTTTTGGTGAAGCGGTAGTCACTCAGGGCAGCCTGGAAAATCAGCTGGATATCTACAGCGAAACCAGCGACACCATTTCCTATGGCGATGAAGTCCTCATCGTCTCTCATAACCCAGAACTGAAACGGTATCTGGTCATTAAAAAGTAAACCATCTGGAGTAAGGCATGGACGCAAGCGAAGCTTCCTTTTTCTTTACCGGGGTCTCAGGTGCAGTCACTCTACTGTTCATTCTGTTTCTGACCTCTCGTTACAAAAAAGTCCGTCAGGAAGGTGAAGCCCTGATCGTCAACGGCGCATCAGGCACAAGAGCATCACTCACTGGTACCTTTGTGTGGCCTGTTATCAACCGTTATGAATACATGGATATTACTCGTAAGAATATCTCTGTGATCCGTAGCGGACGCGCTGACCAGGAAGGCGAAGAGTATGAAGGGCTGCACTGTAAAGACAATATCCGTGCCGATCTGAAAGTAGACTTCTACATCGGTGTGAATCACGAAGAAGAGGATATTGTTCGTGTTGCCAAGCTCTTCACTACCATGGGAGCGTCAGATCCTGAAGGTCTGCGCAGCCACTTTCAGCCAAAGTTCTCAGAAGCTCTTAAAACCGCGGTAAAACAGTTTGAGTTTGAAGAACTGCTTACCAATCGTCGTGCATTCCGTGATGCCGTGGTTGAAGTAATCGGTAGCGAAATGGACGGTTTTAAAATCTACGATGTTGTTATCGACAAAGTGGATCAGACCGCCTTCGATGCACATAACCCGCAGAATATTCTCGACGTTGAAGGCATCCGAAAAATTGCGTCTATCACCTCCTCTAAAAACATTGAAACGAACGCGATTCGTCAGGATGAGCGCACCAACATCAAGCAGAAGAATGTTGAAGCGGAAGCTAACCGCAAACAGCTTGATAAGCAGCATGCGGAAAATGAAGCCCGCGTAAAACGCGAGATAGAGATCGTTGAATCGCAGGAATCAGCGCTGGCTGAAGAGAAGCGCCAGGAATACGAGCGTCAGGTAGAAGTTGCCAAACTGGAAACCGAAGAAGAAGTCGAGAAGAAACGCGAGACTGTGCAGCTGGAAGTTCAACTGGCCAAAGTTGCTAACGAACGTCAACTGGCCATTCAGCAGGAAGAAGTCAACCGGGCTCGTGAAACTGAACGTGTACGCACAGAGAAAGAGATCTCGCAGCAGGAGATGGACAAAGAAGCTGCGGTTGAAGAATCCCGTAAAAGCGTAGTGGAAACCCGCTCTCAACGAGTAGAGATCGAGCGTAAGATTGCCCGCGAAGAGGAAGAAACCAAAAACCTGCGCGCCTTCGAAACGGTTGAGCGGGATAAAAAGGTCAGAGTCATTGAAGCTGAAGCCGAGGCTGAAGCTGAAGGTATTCGCGCGATTGCTCATGCCCGGGCAGAGAAAGAAGCCGAAGCGGAACTGGCAGAGAAAAGCCTGATTCGGAATGAAGCTGAGCTGAAGATTAAAAACCGTGAAGCCGAAAACGAGCTGAACGTGAAGTCCCGTACGGCAGAAGCCGAACTGATTATGCAGACTAAAATCGCCGAAGCGAAAGAGCGTATGGCGAAGGCGAACCGGGAAGAGATCAGCGTTGAAGGTCTGGCTGAGGTTGAAGTGGAACGCCAGCGCGCCGATGCCATTCGGGAGAAAGGCCTGGCGGAAGCGGAAGCCACCAAAGCCAAAGGCGTTGCCGAAGCCGAAGCTCTGCAAGCTAAGGGCGAAGCCGAAGCCAATGCCCAGACGGCTCGTTTTGAAGCAGCTCAAGCGCATGATGAACAGACCCGCGAGTACGATAAATGGGTGGTTGAACTACAGAAAGAGAAAGAGCTGGAGCTGGCCCGTATCGATGCGCAGCGACACATCTCTGTGGATAACGCTAAAGCACTGGCATCAGCACTGGCCGAAGCAGATATCAAACTATTCGGCGGTCAGGGTATGGAAGAACTACGCCGCACTGTGATGGATTCAGCACGGATTGATACACGCTTTGATAACTCCGAAGTACTGAATCCGCTGATTCGTGAGTATGTAGAGAATGACCGAAGTCTGCCCGATGATGTGCGTGCAATTCTGGAGAAGTGTAACGTAAATACGGGTGATATGAGCAATCTTGCGCTGGCCGGCCTGGCTAACAAGCTGACCAGTAACACCGACGTGATTGCTTCGTTGCAAAACCTGGTAGCAGGCAAAGAAAGCACCGAGTAGCACTCATTAACAGATGTCGGAAATGCCCTATGATTTCCCATAGGGCATACTTCTGACCGGATACAGTTCGAAGCAGGAAAGCTTGATGGATCAGAATCAGGATGCCTTAAATCAGGCGGTAGAATCCGGTGGCGCTTATGAAGTCCTTAAAGCCCGCCTGACCGCGCAGGGAAGCGAATTAAAGTCGCTGGTCGATCAGTTAAACCAGGCACGTCAGGAAGCCTTCGGGGCATCCAGCACTGAACTGGTGGGTAAAGTTAACGTCCACACTCAGAACAACTGTCTGCCCGTGGATATGGCCCAGGTGAATGACCAGTTGCTATTTGGCTATCAGGTCTTTGTCGGCTTAAAAGCGGCACCTGAGATAAAGGATGTACTGGGACTATACCAACTGACAGAAACCGACGATCAGTTCCGCATCGACAGCCTGCCCCTTGAAAACTCTTTTCTGGATGAGCCCCGCTTCGTCCAGTCCTTCAATGAGCTGTTTCAGTATTACAAAAATGCCCGCTTAGTTCAGATAAGTCGCCGGGATCACTGGCTCTATGTTGTGTTTCAGATCGGCAGCCGCCCCGAAGACCGCAAGGTGTACCGGTGGCAACTGAGAAATAACGGCAACATTGAATATGTGGATGATCAGGGTCATACCGAGCTCGACGGCTTAGCCGATCAGTTGGATATCCAGTGGCAGGAAACCGGCCGTAAAGACCATATCACCGGCGAACATCCCCACGTTTCCATCAATGACAGGATCTTTGTTGAGTGTGTCGGCGGCGACCTGACCGTCAAGGTTGAGAACAACACTCAGGAAGGTCAGGGTATCTACTCAGAACCGGTAGAAGACCCCCACCAGACCGTTGCCGATGCTGAAATAAGCTATGCAGAAGTAGCATCACTGATTCTGCTCCGCATCCGCCCTAACCGGGAGAAACAGCATCGCTATTTCATTTTTGACAGTCTGATCGAGAAAGTATATCGGGTTGATTCAATCGGCCAGTGCTGCAAGCGACTACCGGAGGATCACGGCTTACTGTTTGCCAATGGCTATGCGCTGACCAATGGTGAAGTAAAACTGTTCCAGGATGACTGGAGCGGCATGCAGTTTTTCCACAGCCTGCGCGCGCCTAACGGCGAAGATGCATTTTATATCTTCTTCGACCCTGCGCAGGGAGCCTATCTGCAGTATCAATACAATCTTATTGAAAAAACAGTATTAGCCCCGGTCTACAGCCACGGCTATAGCCTTTATCCGGATGGTCGGATGCTGGTGTTCCGGGTCAGTGATAATGCGGAAGCAAGCAAGACTCACCCGATGCGTATCTGGCAGACTCCTTTTATGAGTGCCGATGTCTATGAAGCATCACGCCAGGAGGCAGGCGAAGGTTTTTACCGTAATCTGGGTAATGCAGAACTTGTTAAAGGCATTTCGGAGCTCAACTCATTAATCCAGATGACCCGCTCTGACGAAGTCAGTCCGGCGTTATATGAAGCATTGGTCAACCAATGCCGGGCTACTCAGGATCAGTATCACTGGCTCACAGACCATCAGGCTCTCGGATTGAATGAGAAACTCTCTCAGTTAAGTGATACTGCCGAGCAGGTAATTGATGAGTTTGCCAAAGTGCGCTCTCTTCAGAAACAGGCCTTCGAGCAAACTGAAGCACAGGCACAGCAACAGCATGAACTGCTTGGAAAGATAAAACTTGCGCCATCGGATAGTACAACCGATCTTATCGAGCTGCTTGATCAGACCAAGACTCAATTAGGGCATGTCATCAGCCTGCGGGAATTGCGCTACGTTGATAGCGCACGCCTGGAGAAGATGACAGCAGCACTGGAAGATGCACGCGCACTTCTGAATAGTAAGCTGCTTGAGCTACTTCAGCAGGAAAAAGCCTACCAGCCTTATCAGAAACGTATCGATAGCATCGACGAAGCATTACCTGAGACCCATAAAACAGCTGATCTTGAACGGTTAGCAGAAGATGCCGGTAAAGTGCGTCGTGATCTCAACCTGGTCAATCAGGAAGTGGCAGAGATCGAAACCGATGATCCCACCCATACCACCCGAATTCTTGATCTCACAACAGCAGTCATGTCTCGCCTTAATACCACAGAGGCACGACTGAGGAACCGCCGCTCTGATCTCCGTGACGGTGAAGCTAAAGCCGAGTTTGGCTCGCAGTTAAAACTGCTCACCCAGGCAATGAGCTCTGCTCTGGGGCAGGCGGACAGCCCCGAAGCCTGCGATGAACAGCTTGCACGCCTGATGGGTATGGTCGACAAGCTGGAAAGTCGCTTCGCTGAGTTTGACCAGTATCTGGCTGAAATTTACAGCCGCCGGGATGAACTTCAATCCACCTTTGAAAGCCAGAAACAACAACTCCTGTCCTCCCGGCAAAAACGGGTGGAGAATATTACTCAGGCTGCCACGATCACCCTCAAAAGCATCGAAAAGCGCATTAGTAAGTTCGATGAGCTGGATGGCCTGAACAGCTATTTCGCCGCCGACGCGATGGTGCAGAAATACCGACACCTGTGTGAAGAGGTTCAGAAGCTGGGCGATACCGTACGCGCGGATGAACTGGCAGGACGCCTCAAAGCCCTTCAGGATCAGTCGTTGCGTTCACTTCGGGATAATCAGGATATCTTTGAACAGGGCGGCAGTATTCTGCGCATGGGCCGTCATCGCTTCAGTGTCAATCAACAGCCACTGGAACTGACCCTGGCCGACCGGGATGATGGACTGAACCTGCACCTGACCGGAACCGATTTCTATCAGCCGGTCTCCGATGAAGAGTTTCTCCAGCTCCGCCAGTATGCAGCGATGGAGGTGCCGTCTGAGAGCACCCGGGTCTATCGGGCTGAATATCTTGCCTATCTGATGCTGATGCAGGCTGAGGCCGGACAGGAACTGACAATCAGCCAGTTAACCGAGGCCTCTGCAGAACAGGCCTTGCTCCCACTTATAGAGCAATTCGCAGCCCCCCGTTATCGTGAGGGCTATGTTAAAGGTGTTCATGATCAGGATGCTGCCTCAATACTGCAGACAGTTATGCCGGTTTACACCTCTGCAGGCTTACTCAGATACAGCCAGCATATTCGTGTAACCGGGCTGCTTTTCTATGCAGGACTGGAAGGACAACAGCGGGAGGTACTGGAGCATCACTGTCGGTCAGCCCTGCTTATGAAGCAGAAACTGGGGGCTGACAGCGCTTTTGATATTCTGACCGGACACTATCTCAATCAGCTGGAAGTTGATACCCAGTCAGCCCGCCATACTCTGCAGTATCTGATGCACCAGTTCGGCGATAACCTGCCAATTCAGGTAAGCCGTGATGCCGCAGAGCTGGCGGAGAGTTACCTTGCCTTCCGGCACGGTCTGGACTGGAGGCGCCCACAAGCTTCCCCACAGAAACATTATGCCGATCATATCCTCTGGCTACGGGCTTACTGTGATCATCATGAACTGGGACAGGCCTTTACCGAAGAAGCGGCAATGATTGTTGCACTGGCAGAAAGCCGTGTCCCGCTTGCACCGGTCGATTTTTCACTATCACTCACCGCTCGGGGACTACTGGGTGAGCACAGCAGCATAAGTAACGGAGAATGGACAGCTACGATAAATGACTGGCTGGATCGTTGCCGTCACCATCAACAGGAAATTCTGCCTGCTTACGAAGCCTACCTGCAAAAGCGCCAGACTCTCCTTGAACAACAACGAGAGCAGATGCGCCTGCAGGAGTTTGTCGCACGTCCTCTGACATCTTTTGTAAGGAACAAACTGATCAGTGAATCATATCTGAAACTGATCGGAGACAATTTTGCCAAACAGATGGGGACTACAGGCGATGATCGACGTACTGATCAGATGGGCATGCTGCTACTGATCTCTCCTCCGGGTTACGGTAAGACCACTCTGATCGAGTATATAGCGGGTAAACTGGGGCTGGTCTTTATGAAGATCAACTGCCCGTCTCTGGGACACGACGTGGTTTCTCTGGATCCGGCTGATGCACCGAATGCCACTGCTGCAAACGAAGTAAACAAGATCAATCTGGCACTGGAAATGGGCAATAATGTCATGCTGTACCTTGATGATATTCAGCATACCAATCCCGAATTCCTGCAGAAGTTTATCTCACTCAGTGATGGCACCCGTCGTATCGACGGCGTATGGAACGGTGTAACCAAAACCTACGATATGCGTGGCCGTAAATTTTCGGTGGTTATGGCTGGCAATCCCTATACCGAATCCGGCGATGTCTTCAAAATCCCGGATATGCTGGCAAACCGCGCCGATATTTATAACCTTGGCGATATGCTGTCAGATCAGCGCGAGGCCTTCGAGCTTTCCTATATAGAGAACGCCCTCACATCTAACAAAGTGCTGGCGCCACTGGCTAACCGTAACCTTCAGGATCTCTACAAGTTGGTAAATATCGCTAAAGGTGCCAGCATCCCACTGACAGATCTTGAGCATAACTACTCTGCTGCTGAAGCAGGGGAAATTGTCGAAGTACTCAGAAAGATGTTGCGGATTCAGCAGGTTGTCCTGACGGTAAATCAGCAATACATTGCCTCAGCTGCTACCGCCGAACAGTACCGTACGGAACCGCCATTCAAGTTGCAGGGCAGCTATCGCAACATGAATAAACTGGCTGAGAAGGTGGTATCAGTAATGACCGATGGCGAATTGGAAACACTGATTAATGACCACTATATCGGCGAAGCACAGACTCTTACTCAGGGTGCAGAAGAAAACCTTCTGAAGCTCGCCGAGCTCAGGGGATTGCTGGATGAAGAATCAGAAGAGCGCTGGGAAACAATAAAATTACGCTTCACCCGCTCACTGGAAAGTGGTGAAGGAGAAGATGCGATGGATCGGGTCGTCAAACAGATGGTGGATGCAAACCGGAATATCCGCCTGATTGCCTGGGCACTGATGCGGGCATCCCGCGAGTTGTCAGAGGCAAATGAAAATGATGAAACCATGCAGGCATGATCCACTAACGCAATCAATCTAACCATACACTCCGGAGAATATAGGAAGGCTTTATGACACAGGACATCAGCAGTCAGATCGAAGCACTAGAGATGAAGCAACTCAGCGATGCTCATCAACAGCAGGCTGTCACAATTGCTGGCAACTATGACCCGCTGGATTCTGTTGCCACTATCACCTTTGGTAAAGAAGCCCTTGAGAGTATTACGGCTTTCTCTGATAAGGTGCTGGAAGAAGTGCGCACCAAAGATACCGGCGAGGCAGGAGACCTTCTCTCGTCAATGGTTTCGGAGATGCAGGGAGCCCGCTTCGAAGATATCCGACCTGATTCTTTCTTATCCCGCCTGCCACTTATCGGCGAACTGTTCCAGACCTTCGGTAAATTCGTCAAAGGCTTTGACTCAGTGAAAGACCGGCTTGATGAGCTGGAACAGAAACTCAATGCCCAGAGTTTCAGACTGGAACAGGATATAGTTCAACTGGACGGTCTATATGATGAAAATCTGAATCTGCTGTCTCAGCTGGATGTTTATTTACAGGCTGGCCAGATCACTCTGGAACGACTGAATAATGAAGAGATTCCACAGCTCGCGGCTCAGGCAGAAGCCAGTCAGGACGCAGTTGATAGCCAGAAATTAAGAGATCTTCAGCAGGCGACTGCACGACTGGAAAAGCGGCTGCACAACCTAAAACAAGCCCGCCTTGCAGCACTTCAGACAGCACCACAGATTCGCTTGTCGCAGGAAGGTAATAAGATGCTGATGGAAGATATTCAGGACATCACGCATAACACCATCCCATTATGGAAGCGGCAGTTCCTGATTGCGATTTCCAACTATGAGAAAGAGAAAGCCCTGAAAGTTACTCAGGCGGTAAAGGATTACACCAACCAGCAATATCTTCAGAATGCCCAGAAACTGCAGACGCTGGAAGAGCAGATCGCTGAAAACTATCAGCGTGGAATTCTTGATCTGGACACCCTTAAAGAGGTGAACCGTATCACCATCGACACATTGAATAACACCCTGAAGCACTACACCGAGGGCCGCCGTCAGCGTCAGGAAGCAGAAGTTGCTATCAGAAAAGCAGAAGAAGAGCTGAAGCAGGCACTTATGCAAACACTGTAAGAGCCTGAGCTGAAACAGAAAACGGGCCTTCGAGGCTGTGTAAAAACACTCCTTAATCGGTAAAAATACCCGCATACATTTATGCGGGTATTTTTTATGCGTCATATACAAGGTGAGTCCCGACAGCAAAGTACGCTGTTCCCTGAAAGTCTGGATGACTATGTCAGTGTTG
>JAOXSA010000515.1 GCA_025800245.1 Amphritea sp.
TAGTCAGCAATATGAGAAGCACGATCAGACTGAGAACTTCATGGAGGTGTCAGAAGGTGGCTGTCGTCTGTTGGTGAATCTGCATGATTATCTGGATACTGGTTTGTTCCTGGATCACCGGCCAGCGCGACTGATGATCCAACAGCAGGCTGCGAATAAAGATTTCCTGAATCTGTTCAGTTACACGGCGACCGCATCACTGCATGCTGCGAAAGGCGGTGCCCGCTCGACCACCAGTGTAGATATGTCTGCTACCTATCTGAACTGGGGCCGCAAGAATTTCGCACTGAACGGTTTTGCAGAGACCCGCAATAAGTTCCTGCAGGAAGACTGCTTTAAATGGTTGCGGGCGCAGAAGGGTGAACAGTTTGATCTGATCTTCATGGATCCGCCGACCTTTTCAAATTCTAAGCGAATGAGTGATGTGCTGGATGTGCAGCGTGATCATATCGAGCTGATTGATCTGGCCATGAAGCTGCTTCGCCCTGGCGGTAAGCTGATCTTCTCGAACAACTACCGTCGCTTTAAACTCGATTCCGGTCTGAGTGAGCGTTACAAGGTTAAGGATATTACCCGTCAGACCATCGATCTGGATTTTAAACGTAATAATCGAATCCATCAGTGTTTTGAGTTAGAGCGTCAGGACAGTCTCTGACAATTCATCTTCCTGTTTAAGAACCGCCTCATAAGGGGCGGTTTTTTATGCCTCTGTTTCCTGTTGGTGCGTGCCTGTAGCATTAAGTTGGTGCGCGTGAGCTTTTTTGGCATGCATTCTGCTTTGATATTGGGCGAATGGTGGCTTCGGTCTGTGTATGTTGAGTAAAACCCTCCACAACGGGCTTTATTCAGGCGAACAGAGCAGAAGATAACCCAAGGTTAAAATAATGAATGCACCAAATCAGTGCCTTTAGGGGTGTGAATGACATATAAGAGTGCATTGCTAAACAGGAGATCGTCGTGGAAAGTGTCAATAGCGCAGTAGAGACGCTGGTTCAGAGCTCAAATACTCTGTTTATTCTGATGGGGGCCATCATGGTGTTTGCCATGCATGCTGGCTTCGCATTCCTTGAAGTAGGTACGGTGCGTCATAAAAACCAGGTTAACGCACTGGTCAAGATTATGACGGACTTTGGTTTCTCTGCCGTAGCGTATTTCTTCGTCGGCTACTGGATCGCGTATGATGTGACTTTCTTCCAGGACGCAGAGACTCTGGCTCAGGGTAACGGATACGAGCTGGTGAAGTTCTTCTTCCTGATGACTTTTGCGGCAGCGATTCCGGCTATTGTGTCTGGTGGTATCGCAGAGCGCGCTAAATTCTGGCCATTCCTGATCGCGTCCTCGCTGACCGTTGCACTGGTATATCCATTCTTTGAGGGAATTATCTGGAACGGCAATTTCGGTATTCAGGACTGGATGGAAAGCACATTCGGAGCCCCTTTTCATGACTTTGCCGGTTCTGTCGTTGTGCACGGTGTTGGTGGCTGGTTGGGGCTGGTTGCTGTGGTGATGCTGGGTATTCGGAAAGGGCGTTATAAGGGTGGTCGTCTGGTCGCTTTTCCCCCGTCTAATATCCCATTCCTGGCGCTGGGTGCATGGATTCTGTGTATCGGTTGGTTCGGCTTCAATGTGATGTCTGCTCAGACTCTGGACGGTATTTCCGGTCTGGTGGCTGTGAACAGCCTGATGGCGATGGTGGGCGGTATTATCGCTTCGCTACTGCTGGGTAAGAATGACCCGGGCTTTATTCATAATGGCCCATTGGCGGGTCTGGTGGCGATCTGTGCAGGTTCAGATATTGTGCACCCGATTGGTGCGTTGGTGATCGGTGCGGTAGCGGGTGGTCTGTTTGTCTGGATGTTCACCATCGTTCAGAACCGCTGGAAAATTGATGATGTGCTGGGTGTATGGCCGCTGCATGGTCTTTGTGGTGCCTGGGGTGGTATCGCTGCGGGTATCTTCGGTTCTTCCGCGCTGGGTGGTCTGGGTGGCGTCAGTCTGACAACACAGGTAGTTGGCACGCTCATGGGTATCGTTGTTGCGGTTGTTGGTGGTGTGCTGGTATATGGCATTGTTAAAGCTACGATGGGGCTGCGTCTGGATGAAGAGGAAGAGTTCAACGGTGCAGACCTGTCGATCCATAAGATTGAATCAACGTCTAACGACTGATCGATGATTGATTAAAAAAGCCGG
>JAOXSA010000265.1 GCA_025800245.1 Amphritea sp.
AGAAAGCAGGCGCGTGCAGATGTCTTCGATTACATCGAATGCTTCTACAACCCGAAGCGCCGCCACTCGACCATCGGCTATCAAAGCCCTATCACATTCGAGGAGCGAGCTATGAAAGCTTAAGTTGCCGTCCACGAAACCGCCAGCAGGCCACTTCAACGCTATCCGGACCAAACACCATTGCTTCTTGGGACTGATCTTTTTCATGGCACAGCGGCTTGTCCAACCGGTACCAACGAGACCTCGTTCGCGCATTGCCAGCTTCTGAATCTATGTAGAACAAAGGCGAGGTCATGACATCCTGTTCAACGCGCTCCGGGTGACTCGTGACTTGGCCCCACAACGCAACACGCGCTCCGGTTTTGACTGTGATCCATTTATGAATGGTTGGAGCATGGCCAAGATTTCTGGAACGCTTCACCTCAACAATATCTCGCAAGATATCTGTGGCGTAGTCGACCTCATTTAACACAAATCTATCGTTTATTTTACTCTCCTTGCCTTTGGGAGTTGAGTGACTTTCTGTTGGTAGAGTTTCTGGTCAGCGTCTTGCTGTTTGCTCAAATCAACGGCGCGGATGACTTGTCGTTTGACAGCAGACTGGTGAGACGATCACCGGCTAGTACACCTGATTTCATGAGCTCTTCAGCCGCGGTGACAATTTCAGGCACTATCGGTTCGAGCACCCGTTGTGCCGCCGTCTCTGCTCTCGACACAAGTTCCGCGACTTCACGTTGGTGATTGCGCGCAACTGATCCTGCCTTCCAAAAGCTGTCACCGCATTGGGCTGACACTCAGGTTATTGCGCTATCAAAATGACAGCTCAACAATAGCCTGAACGCCCATAGAACTGAAATCAGGTGCAAATAAGCCGTCATAATAGCCATTTACATTAGTCTTGATTCCAGATCGGCTACGGTAGCGAAATCCTAGATCTACACGCGCACGTTTGTTTTCATGGATGCGTTGCTGCTCTACGGATAGATTTTCTGTCGAATTGAAACGGCCGGAGAGCCCACCCGTAAGCGTAAAGTCACCACGTCCAATATCGAGAGGTTTCGAGAAATTCGCGCCTAGTGAAAGCTCCGTGAATGCAGCCGTCTGCCCCGCAATGCCGTTTCCAACACTGTCAACATAGCTGCGCGCTTTATCGTGCGCATAAGAAAGCCCAATGTTTGGCATCCATGTGATCCCTGGCAGCTGGATTTCGCCAGTCAATCGCGTGTTTGCAAGCAATCTGGTCGAAGCATATTGGTCTGTATAGGTTCCCAAGGGGGAAACCTCATTATCCGACTTACCGACATATACCGAGCCCTCCAAGTAAAGGGGCTGATTGCGATGTTTACTCACAAAGTAGGGGCCGACCAACCAACCCGTTCCAGAGGTTGTGGTATCGCCAGCAGTACCGTGAGCGTGGTCAACCTGAACCATGGCGCCGATCAGGAAAGTGTCGCTAAGGCGTTCGTGATAACCAACTGCAGTGTGAAGATAGCGGCTGTCTTCGTTTCCAATATCAGACCACGCCGCTTTGAAACGCACCCAAGCATTTGAACCAGCGTTGGTCTGGAAATCGACGTTTCCAAATCCTCTGGTCACATTGGCATTGAAACTATTTACGAAACTCTGCGTCATGAAACTTGTCATGACCGGCTGATTAGCGATGAGGTTACTCATACGACTGTTAATGTGTTGAGAGACGGCTTGCTGCGTAACCTCTGCTGTTTTGTTCTCCAGCGACAAAACACTGCTTTCAACATTTGGATTGCCAGCTGCGTCATGAACCGCGTTCTGCCCAACAGAAATCGCAACGTTCCCATTTCCTGAAGGCGTAACAGTTGCGGAATACGTGGCGCCTGAACCTGACAATGCGCTGGCGGAACCATTGACCACAACTATGTCCGCGACTTCAAAGCCAGTAACCTCTTCTGAAAAATTGAACGACACCAAAAACGGACTAGAACCTGTGAAATCACTGATAGCCGCTGTTAGCGCAACAGTCGGCGCCGTGCTGTCGGTGGTCACGGACAGTTGGCTGGCAGCCACGTTGTCATTGCCCGCACCGTCCTGCGCCACATTCGCGGCCACATCCACCGTCACCGCACCAGGGCCCGCTGGCGTCACGGTGAAGCTGTAACTTGCACCAGAGCCAGCGAAGTTGCTCAGCGTGCCGTTGCTCAAAGTCACGTCGCCGCTGGTAAAACCGCTCACCGCTTCAGAGAAGGTCACCGTCACAGGGAAGGCGCCACTGTGCGGCGACGTCGCCGTCGTCGAAAGCGCAACACTCGGCGCCGTGCTGTCGGTGGTCACGGACAGTTGGCTGGCCGCCACGTTGTTATTGCCCGCGCTGTCCTGCGCCACATTGCCCGCCACATCAACCGTCACCGCACCAGGGCCCGCTGGCGTCACGGTGAAGCTGTAGCTTGCACCGGATCCCGCGAAGTTGCTCAGCGTGCCGTTGCTCAAAGTCACGTCGCCGCTGATAAAACCGCTCACCGCTTCAGAGAAGGTCACCGTCACAGGGAAGGCGCCACTGTGCGGCGACGCCGCCGTCATCGAAAGCGCAACGGTCGGAGAGTTATTATCCAATGTGAAAGTTTCACTTCC
The DNA here is from genome assembly GCA_025800245.1 of Amphritea sp. Classification (GTDB taxonomy): domain Bacteria; phylum Pseudomonadota; class Gammaproteobacteria; order Pseudomonadales; family Balneatricaceae; genus Amphritea. The sequence goes on from JAOXSA010000265.1 coordinate 2,605, forward strand.
TGCCGGAAGGGTTGTGTCAATTGCCACTCCGCCCGTTTGACTGACGATATCTTGTCCACCAGAAAAACCGATACCAACAGTTCCATTGTGGCCGTCAAGAGACCCACCAGACACTGTTAATTGATAAGACAAGCCACTGATCTGCCTCACGTCGGTTACAGTAGCCCCTGATCCGCCACTGACGGTAAAATCCGCAGCATCAACATTCACGACATCCGCTGAGAAGAGCAGAGCAAAGACGACAGTATCTGCATTCGTCACCTCGGTGGCCGGGGTCTGGCGACCTAAATAACTAACGGTCGGTGCAGGCACTGGAATAGGACCTAGATCCTGAATAGTCGACCCGATCAAAGTGTTCGAATTTGCCGTTTTGGAGAGCGTGAAACTATAAACAGAACCGGCATAATGATAAGTGATCGTCGCCGACATTGCATCTGCAGTCGTCGCTGTGATGTAACGACCGTTGGCGGCGGGTGCGTTCGACGAAGGTGCGCCTGAAACCACAATGTTGGACGCTTCAGAACCAAGAAGTACAGCAATCCCTCGTGAACCAGATCCGCCATTGGTGAACATGCCATAGGCTAAACCCGTTGTACCCGCATTCGGGCCGTATGACGCAAAACCTGGGTCGAAAGATAGGTTGACATGATCGCAACACCCTGAGGTATTTGTGAGGGCGCCATCAGGACGCTGCACGTTTATTCGGCCGCGTGCCCCTGAGTCGTTATCCGTGATGTCAGGCAGAACAAATCCACCGGATGCGTATGCCGCATTCGCGAAGAAGGCGCTGATCAAGAGCACAAATGCCGCACGAAAGCCTGCGCAATTTAACGACGCGGGCTTGCGCTTTGATGTTAGGGCGTCCCTCGCCGATGTATCTTGCTCCACCCCAGATTGAGCACGATAAGGAACAAAGCCGTTCGCAAACACGCGTAGTTTCTCTGCAACGGAGGGCAGCAAGCGCGAGGGCGAAACTTCGCGCAGTTTTAACGTCTCGCTTAGAGGCTTCTTCAACACCGGCATTTCATCTTACCTTAAAGTCTTAACGAAGCCGGTCTATTTTGGACCTCCAGCACCATCAATACAGCTGCAAAAGATTGGGACGTTGTGTTCGAAGTTTGGGACGTTTTGACGGAAGGACACTCTGCGTGAGGACGTCACAGATAAAGACCTTCAAAAAATCTGTACCGCTAA
>JAOXSA010000267.1 GCA_025800245.1 Amphritea sp.
TGCATACATACGTTTTAGCTGATTGTTTTCCTGCTCCAGCTCAGCTAATTGCTGGGTATCAGTGGCGCTTTTGTGCTGATCCAGTTCGGCTTTGAATTTCTGGGCCTGTAAGCGGAAATCATGAATCTCCTGATAACGCTGATCCAGTCGGTCCCGTAGCTGTTCAATCTGTGCCTGTTGCCGGGAAATGGTTTTCTCAAGTTCGGCTACCTGAGTATGCAGAACATCAATCGTTTTATCTTTTTCCGCACTGCCTTTACCGCCTTCCGTGGCTTGAAGCTCGCTGGATATGTGGTGGAAAATCGCCTGCAATTCATTGGATTCACGATTGCTGTACTGAACATGGGTTTTGATGGCGTTGTGAGAACTGGCTGCACCAATTGAGCCTGCCAGCTCGCTCTCAATCATCCGGTGGTACTCCACCAGTTCGATGATATTGATCTCCTTTTTATTGCGGATGTGAAGATCTTCTTCGATCAACTCCAGTACGTTCTGGGCCTTGCCCCTGCGCAGATATCGACTCAGCAGCTGCAGAGCCTCGGCGTGTTTAGTCTGCAGAGAGATGTAATCATCCAGCCCGGTAGGCCTGACCTGACGCATCGCCGGGGTCGCTCCGAATATCCCCATGAACTTGGCTGTCAGGGTTTGCTCCTCCGTTTCCGGTTGGCTGAGGAGAGATATCGCTATATAGAGCAGAGTGTTGATGCCCAGAGACGCGAGCATACCGCGGGCTGTTAAACCGATATCACCTAAGCCAAAAAAGTGATTCGGGCTGAGCCAGATCTGTCCGAAGGGCCCCTCGGTAAGAATGGCTGAACCGGGAATAACAAAGGG
>JAOXSA010000273.1 GCA_025800245.1 Amphritea sp.
CTATTTTTCACTGATAACAGAAGTACAATTTGGCGTTGCACGCTTTCGTCTGATCTCTTTACTGCATGTGGACGAGAACAAGAAAACCCGCGTACTGGGAAGACGCTACGGAGTTAACTCTTGAGTAAACGAATTTTTCTCTATCCTGATCGGGATGCGATCCAATGGCAGTGGCTACGCAGCGATGCTACCGGCCAAACCGAGCAGGGACAGACCAGCGCACAGGCCTTGTCTGAACTGGATGTCACGGGATGCCATATCATTATGGTGCTGCCTGGCTGTGATGTACGGCATGTTCTGATCGATATACCCGGCAATAAACGCGCCTTGCTGGCAGCAGCACCCTTCATGATCGAAGAGCAACTCAGCCAGCCACTTGAGCAATACCATATTGCGTGCAGCGCACCCACTCAGCAGCATGCTCACTGCTACGCAGTGCTCAATACCTCAATGCAGCGCTGGCTGGAACCATTGGCACACGCAGCGATCGAGCCGCAATGGGTCATTGCCGATTACCAACTACTCGCAGCGATCCAACAAGAGCCCGCCATAATCTGGCAGCAGGGCGAGCATGTTCTTTATGCAGATGATCAAACCCGGTGCGCCGTCTCGGAGGCAACACTTCCACTGGTACTAGCGCGCACTGGCGCCAAAGAGCTCGTTTACTATCACGCTCCCGATCGCACACCAGTGGCTATACCCAACGTTGAAGCAACTGCACAAACAGCCTCGTTGCTGGAGTT
>JAOXSA010000298.1 GCA_025800245.1 Amphritea sp.
CATATCTACTCATGCTATTTACTCCATTCGATTTCGGCAAAAAACGAACGTTGTATTTAGCATGAGCACTCTTCAGGCATAGCCTCGAGTAAACGATCACCACCTCCATAGGAGGTGGTTTTAGGCTGACAATAAAAAACCGGACGACTATGTCCGGTTTTTTGTTTCTATCGATTGCCACCAAAGTCCAGCTGTCGCCAGGCTTCATACACCATAATTGCGACGGTATTGGAAAGATTGAGACTGCGACTATCCAGTTTCATCGGCAACCGCAAACGCTGTTCAGCATGCAGTGACTCCAACACTTCGGGAGGCAATCCCCGGGTTTCAGGGCCAAACAGCAATACATCACCCGCTTTGAACTCAACATCGGCATAGTTCTTTGAGCCCTTGGTTGTCAGTGCCCAGACGCGCTCAGCCTGGATCTCTTTCAGGCAACTCTCCAGATCCGGATAACGGCCAATTTGCGCAAACTCATGATAATCCAGCCCCGCGCGACGCAGCTTTTTGTCATCGAGATCAAATCCCAGCGGCTCAATCAGGTGCAGCTTAAACCCGGTATTAGCACAAAGACGGATAATATTACCCGTATTCGGCGGAATCTCTGGCTGGTACAGAACAACGTGTAGAAAGGCTTCATTACTGGCAGACATCAGCGCTCCAAAATCTCTTCGATCGGAATTAACCGGGCTGCTATTCTATGCCTGACACTCCTCAGATAACAGTTTAAAAAATGACTGATAGTCAAAAGCAACTCAGAGACCTGCCCGGACTGGGCGTCAGATCAGAACAGATGCTCACAGCGGCAGGGATCAAAAGCGTGGAGCAACTGCATGAAACAGGCCCTATTGCAGCCTATATACAGGTACATAAATCATCAGGGACAAAACCCAGCCTGAATCTTCTGTATGCTCTGGTTAGTGCGACCGAAGGCACACACTGGCTCAGTGTTGCCAGAGAGCAACGGGAGTCCTTGTTGATGGCACTGGAAGGTTACGATGAGCTTCAGAAACTGTTTGAAGCTCATCGAACTGATTGAAAGGACTTATCAGAAGTACTTATCAGAAGTACTTACTAAAAATACTTTGGCTTACCCATCACCCGATGGACCATGGGCTCAAAGTAGCTGAGCGGTTTGCTCGGATAGTCAGGGTCGAAGCAGTTCTGGTCATATTTTTCACAGAAATTCACCGCCGCCTCATAGAACGGATGGCCCTTGTATTTATCCCGCACATCCGGGTTCTTACCCACCTGACCTGCCCAGTAGTACATCTGGAACTCACCATGCTTTTCCAGAACCCAGGCGATCTCAGGGCGAACATAGGGTCGCATGATCGCAGCAGCCAGCTCTGAATGGTTCGCCGGTGCAAACATATCCCCTATATCATGTAACAGGGCCGCAACGACCATCTCTTCATCGCAGCCATCGGCTTCCGCCCGGGTGGCACTCTGCAGCGAATGTTCAAGACGTGACACCGTATAGCCATCCAGAGTATCACCCAGCTGCGAAAGTAACGTCATTATTCTTGCTGGCAGCGCCTCGATATACGCCTTTTCATGCCCCATCAGAAATTCATATTCTTCACGGGTTCCATCTTTCATCTGTGTAAAAGAAACCTGTTCCATTTTTCTCACCTTAGTTTTTATTATTAACCCGGCACCTGAATACCGGTTATTCAGTCGTCCTCTGCTTGTTCTCGGCAAGACATCAGTGTGCAGGAGTAGTCATTCTACTTCCAACACTGATAACGCCGTCCGAGGACAAGCAAAGGGCGACCTTTCATTTTTAAAAACATATTGTTAGGGATAAACTCAAAACCGCCTCTCTGCGTTACAGCTTTTGCCAATAGAACCACTATTGCCTGCAAGCCCTGCCTTGATATGAGATTTTGAGTTTGTCCTGAATGACTGATATTTAGATGTCGGGTTAATATCTGTTTCGCTGACTGATCCGATAAGCACTGCGCATCGCATCGATATCGACATAACAACCACGCAAATGCCGAGCTCCCGATGCCGGATCGAACTCGGTTCTGCCATGCAACATCCGACGGTTATCGAAGATCATCAGCTCACCGGGCTGGAGTTTGAAGCGCAGTTCAAGCTGATCACTGTTGAGCAGATCATTCAGATACTGACGCGCCTGATGGAAGCGACGGTATTGCTCCGGCGGCAGCGGATAGGCAAAGTCCAGACGCGGACTATAGTTAATAATGGCAATCTCGCCGAACTGATTGCGTTCAAAAATAGTCCGCCACTCACTCAGCTCTGCATCAACATCGGTAAACCAGAAACGCACCGGGGTATTCAGCAGCAGCTCGGCATACTCAGGCTGCTCTCGCTGAATGATCCGGATCGCCTCCATACTGTCCATCAGTGTGGACTCACCACCCTCAGCCTCATTTTTCAGGCAGTGCAGACACTGAATTGTCGGCACCGGATCACGGTAAGGGTTATCGGTATGCGGACCGATAGCCACACTGGTGTAAGCCAGATCATTGGCTTCAACCTCTGTTCTTACCTCAAATAAACGACCGAAATTAGTGGTTCGGATCTCCAACTGCTTACGCGCCAGGTAGCGTTCCATACTGTCAGTATCTGTCCCCACATTCCTGATAACCGCAAAACCATAGGTCAGGAAGAACTCCAGCATATCCGCATCATCACCATCGGCATCAAACGTTTTCAGTTCCCCGGTGAAGGTTTGTTTCGGCGGACAACCGACATCAGGATCAATCGCGTTAATCAGTGGCTGCAGTTCAAACACCTGTCGATAGCCATCACTGAACTCAACATCCACGCCCTGTTCTACCGGTGTCAGTCTGGAGAATTCAAGATCAGGATCGATCGTGTGGGTAGCAAACAGTCGCTGCTGTGTACGGGCATCCAGATACTCAGGTGCATTACTGAATTCGCGCAGCCAGATAGGCGATAGTGGATACTCACTACTCCCTGTAAACAGGGTTAACAGGGCTGCTTGTTCATTGACGACAAACCTTGCTTCAGACATATATTCTATTCTCTGCTGGTATTATTATTTTTATCTAAAGATTGATACTGGCCAATGTGCCAGAATCAGAATTACGCCAACAGCGGCTAAATTTTCATTAAAGTATAAAAATAACTAATGAGTCGTCTGATCTCCCGCCTACCACCACTGAAAGCCCTGCTGGCCTTCGAAGCAGTGGGTCGTCTTGGTACCGTCACCCGCGCAGCTCAGGAGCTGGGCAGCACTCAACCGGCGGTTTCCCATCAGTTGAAGAATCTGGAACAGTTTCTGGGTATCCAGCTATTCAACCGTACCTCCCGCACCCTGGTACTGACCCACCAGGGCAGGGACTACCACGAAGCAGTGTCTGAGCATCTGTCTGGTTTAGCCCGATCTACTGACCAGTTAAGAATCACCGCTGATAAGACTGTTGAGATTCTTTCGCACCCGGCATTTATCAGCCTCTGTCTGATGCCACTGACTGAGGAAATAAGACACGCCCTGCCCGATATCAATATCAAGCTGACAGCAAGAGAGGTTTTCAACCGGCAGGAGCTGGAGCGGGCTGATATTGTTATTGAATATGGCAAAGCAGATCCATCACTGAATCCACTGCTTTTTTCTGAAAGCGTGGTTCCGGTGGCCAGTCCTTCATTTATCACCCAACATAAACTTCCAGCCAGTGAGCTCTCACCTGATTCTCTGAATCGCTTACCGCTTCTGGAGCTGGATGACGGGAGCTTCTGGATGAGCTGGCAACAATGGCGAGAGAAAAAGCTGATTGAGGCGAATCCGGAAAGAATCAGCATCTTCAGTAACTATGCACTGGTGGTAGAAGGAGCACGCAACGGCCAGGGTATAGCACTGGGCTTTACAGGACTCATCAGAGATCTGCTGGAACAGGGCCAGCTAATTCCATTAGGAGCGCCTATTCAGGTACCGGATTACGGTTATAACCTGCGTCTGAACAGCCCGGATGATCATTCCTCCGTCCGGCTAAGAGAGTGGCTGAAAGGCTATTTTTCTGCTTAGTCAGAATCACTTCACCAGCCTCTGTCATGAAAATATTCCGCTGTGGTCTAGACTCAACATAGTCATATCACCGCGGAGATCAGCATGAAGAGAGCAGAATGGCTACACCCGGTCTGGAGAGGACTACTGTTACTGTCCATTAGTTTGCACAGTAATGCCGGAGAATGGCAGAACGAACAGTTTATCGGGCGCTTTATAGCTGAAACTCCGCCACTACAAACTGATCTTATCGACCGGATATCAGTCATATGCGAGACGCAACAGCCGGAAAAACTGTTTCTCAGACTGACTCTGAATCAGATGCCCGTTGACAGATTATATACCGGCTTACGCGATACGAGACTCACCATTGACGGCACTTCATATAAGGTACAGCTGACCCCTGATGACTCCGCAGCAGGCTACCTACGCTCAGAGTCACACCTCAGCAAGCAGCTTATCAACGCATTAAAAGCAGGCTACAACCTTCACCTCAGCCTGTCTGAAGGAGAAGCAAGATCATCACTGAAACACAGCCGCCGGACAATTACCCATGTCGAGCAGCAGTGTCAGCAAGCTCTGAGCCGATCTTAATCGGAAGCCTCTCCGGCCTCTGCTTCAAGCTCGTTATCCATACCCAGTTCTTTGATCTTGCGGGTCAGGGTATTGCGACCCCATCCCAATAACAGGGAAGCGTCTCTTCGACGACCTGCAGTCTGTTTAAGTGCCGATTCAATCATGATACGTTCAAATGCAGGCACCGCATCATCAAGAATCGCAGAACGCCCCTGAGCCAGTTGCTGATCCGCCCAGTTACGCAGCGCTTTTTCCCAGTTCGCCGTGGTAACCACTTCGCTACCGGTTTGCTCCATCAGTTCAGGCGGCAGATCAGCTACCAGCACCTCTCGCCCAGAAGCCATAACCGTCAGCCAGCGACAGGTGTTTTCCAACTGACGTACATTACCGGGCCAGGGCAGAGTGCTGAGAAGCTCCTCCGTATCCGGATGCAGCAGCTTAGTTTCTACATTGAGTTCTTCTGCAGAACTCTGCAGAAAGTGGCGTGCCAGACGGGGAATATCCTCACGCCGCTCAGCCAGCTTCGGAATATGGATACGAATCACATTCAGACGGTGAAACAGATCTTCACGGAAGCGCCCCTGCTCTACCAGTTTTTCCAGATCCTGGTGAGTTGCCGCGATAATCCGCACATCGACTTTAACCGATGTATGCCCACCGACCCGATAAAACTCACCTTCAGCGAGCACCCGCAGTAAGCGGGTCTGGGTATCAGCCGGCATATCCCCTATCTCATCCAGAAACAGGGTACCGCCATCGGCCTGCTCGAATCGACCAGGACGGGCAGCTGCCGCACCAGTGAAAGCACCTTTTTCGTGACCAAAGAGTTCCGACTCGATCAGGTCCTTGGGAATCGCCGCCATATTCAGCGGGATAAACGGTGATGCTGAGCGCGGACTGTGCTGGTGCAGCGCATTGGCTACCAGCTCTTTACCGGTACCGGACTCACCGTTAATCAACACAGTAATGTTAGATTGGGATAAACGGCCAATAGCGCGGAATACTTCCTGCATCGCCGGGGCTTCACCGATAATCTCTGTCTGCGCTTCCGACTCTTCACCGCGCTGCTGCTGTTGCTCTCGGGCATGCTCAACCGCACGCATCACCAACGCTGCCGCTTCATCGATATCAAATGGCTTCGGCAGATACTCGAAAGCACCACCTTTGTAGGAAGCAACAGCACTATCCAGATCGGAATGCGCCGTCATAATGATGATAGGTAACTCTGGATGTTCCGCTGTGACTTTCTCAAGTAACGCCAGCCCATCAATACCCGGCATGCGAATGTCGCTGACCACAACATCAGGCACCTGCGTCTGCAACTGCTGCAGCATGCTGTCGCCACTCTCAAACAGAGTAACTCTCACGCCCTCCCCTGATAGAGCCTTGTCCAGTACCCAGCGGATCGAGCGATCATCATCGACGATCCAGACATTGGCCGCTTTTGTCATAGTTCTTTCTCCAGAGGAATGAGTAATTGAAATACAGTTTCACCCGGCACACTGCGACATTCGATCAGCCCATGATGCTGAGCCAGTACCGACTGGGCGATCGACAGCCCCAGCCCGGTACCTTCAGCACGACCACTGACCATGGGATAAAACACTTTACTGAGAATTTCTTCCGGTATGCCCGGACCGTTATCGATGATCTCAACACTGCAAACCAGTCGATGCATCTCCGATCCGAGGGTCAGGTTACGCACTATTCTGGTGCGTAGCGTAATCCTGGGCTGCTCAACCTGAGCTTCCTGCATCGCCTGCATACCGTTACGAACAATGTTGAGAACCGCCTGAATCAACTGCTCCCGATCACCCATAAATTCAGGCAGACTCGGGTCGTAATCTCTCGCCAGGCGGATAGCCCCGTCTGTTTCTGCATGAGTTTCGGCATGAACAAGACTGCAGACGTGCTCCAGAATTGCATGGATGTTTACCTCCTCCAGCCGTGGCATCTTATGAGGCCCCAGCAGCCTATCCACAAGATTACGCAGGCGATCAGCTTCTTCGATGATCACCCGGGTATAGTCATGCAACGCAGGATCAGGCAATTCACGCTCAAGCAGCTGTGCTGCTCCACGTAAACCGCCCAGAGGATTCTTAATCTCGTGAGCCAGACCACGCACCAGCGATATCACTGTTTCATGGTTACTGAGCAGCTCCTCTTCACGGGAGATACGGATCAAACGATCTCTGGGCGTCAGCTCAATCAATACCAGACGACCGTACTTCTGTGGTAACGCATTCACACTGTAATCGATAGTGATCTCGCGTCCTGCCAGAGTTGATAATTTCGCCTCACGTTTAGTGAAAGGGTGTCCGTCTCTGATAGCGCCATCAAGTGCATTCTGATCATCATCCACCAGAAACCATTCAGTAAAGGGGAGTTGCTGCAAGCGTCGGGAACTGGCTTCCAACAACATCTCTGCTGACGGATTCATATAGACCAACTCCAACTGACTGTTGATCAGAATCGTTGCTGTGGTCAGATTATCCAGTATATTTTTATGCAGATCTGTCGCTTTCATAAGCTATCCCGAACCTCAAACTGTCTGTGTGTGCCAGACGTATACAATGTAAAAGCAAAAAACAAACCAACTTGGTGCGTCATTATCATTTATCCAGACCCAGTAACTACGCGGCCTGGCATCCCTAAGCATTTCTTTCTAAAGCAGAAATTGCATTATATTGGCGCACCACCTATTACTAGAGACCTTTACGCACCATTATAGTGCATATATATTACAAGCATAAAAAAAGCCTCCCCGAAGGAAGGCTTTCTCAGTCTGTAACTCTGTTAAGAATTAAACAGAGTAGTACAGATCAAACTCAACCGGGTGAGTTGTCATGTTCACTTTGTCGCACTCTTCACGCTTCAGACCGATGTAAGCGTCGATCATGTCGTCGGTGAATACACCGCCAGCAGTCAGGAACTCACGATCGTTATCCAGAGCGTCCAGCGCTTCTTCCAGAGAAGCTGCAACTGTTGGGATTTCAGCTGCTTCTTCAGCTGGCAGATCGTACAGATCCTTATCTGCAGCATCGCCAGGGTGGATCTTGTTCTGGATACCGTCCAGACCTGCCATCATCAGTGCCGCGAAGCACAGGTATGGGTTAGCAGATGGATCAGGGAAACGGGTTTCTACACGGTATGCCTTAGGGTTAGTTACGTAAGGAATACGGATAGAAGCAGAACGGTTACGGGCAGAGTAAGCCAGCATTACTGGTGCTTCGAAGCCTGGAACCAGACGCTTGTATGCGTTGGTAGAAGCGTTAGTCAGCGCATTCAGAGCTTTAGCGTGCTTGATGATACCACCGATGTAGTACAGCGCTTCTTCACTCAGACCAGCGTACTGGTCACCGTGGAAGATGTTCACGCCATCTTTAGACAGAGACATGTGAACGTGCATACCGGAACCGTTATCACCTACCAGTGGCTTAGGCATGAAGGTAGCAGTCTTGCCATATGCGTGAGCAACGTTGTGTACGCAGTACTTCAGGATCTGAACTTCGTCAGCCTTAGCAGTCAGAGTGTTAGGACCAACACCGATCTCACACTGACCAGCAGTTGCTACTTCGTGGTGGTGTACTTCGATGGTCAGACCCATCGCTTCCATCGCATCACACATAGCCGCACGCAGATCGTGCAGGGAATCTACTGGTGGTACTGGGAAGTAACCGCCTTTAACGCGTGGACGGTGACCAGTGTTACCGCCTTCTACATTGTGGCTGGAGTACCAGGACGCTTCTTCAGAACCGATAGTGTAACCGCAACCAGAGATGTCAGCGTGCCATTTAACTTCGTCGAATACGAAGAATTCTGGCTCAGGACCGAAGATCGCAGTATCTGCGATACCGGTAGACTTCAGGTAAGCTTCAGCGCGCTTAGCAACAGAACGTGGGTCACGCTCGTAGCCCTGGCCAGTTGCAGGCTCAACGATGTTACAACGAACGATCAGCGTAGAATCTTCAGCAAACGGGTCCATTACAGAAGCGGAATCATCCGGTTGCAGGATCATGTCGGACTCGTTGATACCCTTCCAGCCAGAGATAGAAGAACCATCGAACATCTTACCGTCTTCAAAGAAGTCTTCGTTTACTTCGCTAACAGGGATGGTTACGTGCTGCTCTTTACCGTGAGTATCGGTGAAACGCAGATCGATCCACTTAACATTGTTTTCTTTGATCAGATTCAGAGTCTCTGACATTTGACTTTCTCCACTAGATTAAATTGCCAGACGCCTACCCTACCGCAACCGTTACTGTTTTCCTTGCTGAAAAACGGCACCGATTGTTGTGCCCCGGGTAAGTTTGTTTCGCTATAACAGAGCAAGGGGTGTGCCAACTTTTAAAAATGCCCTAACCACCTGATCTTAAGCGTCTTATATGGTGCACAATCAAACCCATATTGCACCAGAATTGTGCAATAAAGATTAATATCGCACCAAAACAGTGCTTATACACCATCAAGTACAGACGTCCAGACGTACTGCCTCAAAAAGGTGCCATCACTATACTGCAACAGTTCCGACTTATCCTCTAAATCAGATCAATAAACCGTAAAAAAAACTGAAATCACCTTTCTGCGCACAAGAAAGACGCAGTTGCTCTGGAAAACTGCAATCAGGTCGGGCATCTGCTCTTATGATCAGCCAGAACGCTTTATTCTGGAAATGTGCACAGAAAGAGACCATCCATTTTCAGCAACTCCGACATTCAGTAAAGCGGCTTGAGCACCACCTTAGTATCAAACCTGAATAATAGTCAGAGCCATGCATGACTTATTCGCAGGATCTTCTGGTCTCATGTATAATGCCGGCTTCAAAAATTTGTCTGCACAGGTTCTCAGACGTGATCGAAAAATTAAGAAACATTGCCATCATCGCCCACGTTGACCACGGTAAAACCACTCTGGTCGACAAACTTCTGCAACAGTCCGGTACGCTGGGCCGTCGCGACGAGGGCACCGAGCGCATCATGGACTCCAATGACCAGGAAAAGGAACGCGGTATTACCATCCTGGCGAAAAACACTGCGATTGAGTGGAACGACTACCACATCAATATCGTAGACACACCGGGACACGCCGATTTCGGTGGTGAGGTTGAACGGGTTCTATCGATGGTCGATTGCGTCTGTCTGCTGGTTGATGCAGTGGATGGCCCGATGCCACAGACCCGCTTCGTAACCCAGAAGGCGTTCGAGCAGGGCCTGCGCCCAATCGTTGTAGTAAACAAAGTTGACCGTCCGGGGTCCCGTCCTGACTACGTAATCGATCAGGTATTCGATCTGTTCGACAGCCTGGGTGCAACCGATGAGCAGCTGGACTTCCCGATCATCTACGCATCCGCACTGAACGGTATCGCAGGTCCTGAACCTGACGAGCTGGCTGACGACATGACGCCGCTGTTCGAAGCGATCGTTGAACACGTTGAGCCGCCAAAAGTTGATACCGACGGTCCGTTCCAGATGCAGATCTCCGCTCTGGACTACAACAGCTACGTTGGCGTAATCGGTGTTGGCCGCGTTACCCGTGGTACCGTGAACCTGAACCAGCCGGTTAAGGTTATCGACCGTGATGGTGAAGTACGCAACGGTAAAGTGCAGAAAATCATGGGCTATCTGGGCCTGGAACGTGTTGATGTTGAATCCGCTCAGGCTGGCGACATTATCTGCGTGACCGGTATTGATGCGCTGAACATTTCCGACACCCTGTGTGATCCGACCAATGTTGAAGCATTGCCTGCACTGTCTGTTGATGAGCCAACCGTATCCATGACCTTCCAGGTGAACGATTCACCATTTGCCGGTCAGGATGGTAAGTTCGTCACCAGCCGTAACATTAAGGACCGCCTGGACCGTGAACTGATCCACAACGTAGCACTGCGCGTTGAGCAGGGCGACTCCCCTGAGAAATTCATCGTTTCCGGTCGTGGTGAACTGCACCTGTCAGTACTGATCGAATCCATGCGTCGTGAAGGCTACGAGCTGGGTGTATCCCGTCCTGAAGTAATCCAGAAAGAGATCGACGGTAAGATTCAGGAACCGTTTGAGATGGTGATGATCGATGTTGAAGACCAGCATCAGGGCAGCATCATTGAAGAGCTGGGTAAACGTAAGGGCGACATGACCAATATGGAAGTGGACGGCAAGGGCCGCGTACGCCTGACCTTTATGATCCCATCCCGCGGTCTGATCGGCTTCCGTTCTGAATTCCTGACCCTGACTTCCGGCACCGGTATCATGACCTCTATCTTCGACCACTACGGTGAAGTAAAAGAGGGTGAAGTGGTGAGCCGTATCAACGGTGTACTGGTTTCCATGGTCTCCGGTAAGGTGCTGGGCTACGCCCTGTGGAACCTGCAGGATCGTGGTCGCCTGTGTGTTGACCCGAACATCGATGTCTATGAAGGTATGATTCTGGGTATCCACAGCCGTAACAACGATCTGGCGGTTAACCCGACCAAGGGTAAGCAGCTGACCAACGTTCGTGCATCCGGCTCCGATGAAAACATTCAGCTGACTCCACCAATCCGCTTCACTCTGGAGCAGGCTCTGGACTTCATCGAAGACGACGAGCTGGTTGAAGTAACACCGAACCACATCCGTCTGCGTAAGAAAATGCTGACCGAAAACGAGCGTAAGCGCGCCTCCCGCGCCGCTAAGTAAGTTTTCAATCCTGCCAAAGGCTTAAGCCTCAAATAGCCCGGACAGCGACCGCTGTTCCGGGCTATACTCCCGGTGTTATTCGTACCAGAAAAGGACACCGTGCTATGAACACCCTCTATCCTGATATCAATCCTTATAAACAGCACCAGCTGGCGGTTGATGATGTGCACACCCTGCATGTTGAGGAGAGCGGTAACGCCCAGGGCATCCCGGTCCTGTTTGTTCATGGCGGCCCTGGTGGTGGCACCAGCCACTACCATCGTTGTTTCTTTGATCCTGAAAAATACCGCATCATCCTGTTCGATCAGCGAGGTTGTGGACAGTCTACTCCTCATTCAGAACTGGAAGGCAATACCAGCCAGAATCTGATCGCCGATATGGAGAAGATTCGCGAGCATCTTCAGATCGACCAATGGCTGCTATTTGGTGGTTCCTGGGGCTCAACCCTGAGCCTTCTTTACGCAGAACAACATCCTGACCGGGTACTGGGCCTGATTCTGAGAGGAATCTTCCTTTGCCGTGAACAGGATATCCGCTGGTTTTATCAACAGGGTGCCAGCGCAATCTTCCCGGACCACTGGCAGGACTACGCTAAAGTCATTCCGGAAAACGAACAGAATGATATGCTCAGCGCTTACTATCAGCGCCTGACATCAGACAACGAGATTGCCCGGATGTCTGCCGCCAAAGCCTGGTCAGTATGGGAGGGGCGGTGCTCAACGCTGGATCCGAATCACGATGTCGTTGATCATTTTGCGGATCCCCATGTCGCTCTGGCCATGGCTCGCATTGAAGCCCACTACTTTATCAACCAGGCATTTATTGAACCTGATCAGATATTGCGTGATGCCCATAAGATTCAGCATATCCCGACCACCATTGTGCATGGCAGATATGATATGGTCTGCCCGGTCGAACAGGCATTTGCCCTGTACCAGGCGCTGCCTCAGGCAGAGCTGCATATCGTGCGCGATGCCGGCCACAGTGCAATGGAAGCTGGTATTACCGACAATCTGATCAAAGCCACCAATCAATTCGCCCTGTCACTGGCGTAAGGAACACTTTTGAAAGCACTGATTCAGCGGGTCAACTCCGCAGCTGTGGATATTAACGGTCAGCGCCACGGTGAGATCGGCCCGGGTATTCTGGTTCTTCTCGGCATCGAGAAAAAGGACGATCAGGCCAGTGCTGATAAACTTCTCAAGAAAGTGCTCGGATACCGTATCTTCTCTGATACCGAAGGCAAGATGAATCTGAACCTGCAGCAGTCTGAGGGCGGGCTGCTGATCGTATCTCAGTTCACACTGGTTGCCGACACCCAGAAAGGCCTGCGCCCAGGCTTCTCATCCGGCGCCACACCAGAACAGGGTGAAAAGCTGTATGACTACTTTGTGGAACAGGCCCGCAAACTTCACCATGATGTGGCCACGGGTTCATTCGGGGCTGATATGAAAGTCAGCTTACTGAATGACGGTCCGGTCACCTTTATGCTGGAGGTTTGACGCTGTGGAAAGCACTGCGCAGTTATTAGCTGAACGAATTTTTCAAACCGTTTTCCCGCTGTTTGCCGTGGTGCTATGCGGTTACCTCTACGGTCGTTATAAAAAGCCAGATATGGGTCTGGCTAACCAGCTGAACATGGACATTTTTGTGCCAGCACTGGTGTTCTTTGTGCTGTCCGATAAATCGTTCGATCTGGTCAAATTCCAGTCACTGGCCATAGGCGCGATCATTGTCATGCTCGGGTCGGGCCTGCTGCTCTGGCCCTTCTGCAAGCTGCTGAAAGTCAATGCCAAAACCTTCCTGCCACCGATGATGTTCAGCAACAGCGGTAATCTGGGCTTACCCCTGATTATTCTGGCATTCGGTGAACAGGCACTGCCCGCAGCAGTAATCCTGTTTATTATGGAGATGACTCTGCATTTCACTGTTGGCATCTACATAATGGATCATCGTACCAACCCTATGCGTTTGATCCGCATGCCAATCATGATCGCAACCATTGCCGGGCTCTGCTGGAGCAGCTTCTCCCTGCCGATACCGACACCGGTATCGATATCACTGGATATGCTGGGGCAGATCTCTGTACCGTTGCTGCTGTTTACATTAGGGGTACGTCTGACCTCTGTGGACTTCAGCGCCTGGAGAATCGGGGTCAGTGGTGCGATTCTATGCCCTGCTGCGGGCATTCTGGTAGCCATTGCCGCACAGCAGGTATTGCAGCTGGATAATACGCAACTGGCTTATCTGATCACCTTCGGGGCCCTGCCACCGGCAGTACTGAACTACATTGTTGCAGAACAATACAATCAGGAGCCGAAAAAAGTCGCCTCTATTGTATTGCTGGGCAATATGGGGGCACTGATCTTTATCCCGCTGACACTGATCTTTGTGCTGTAAAAAAGGCCGCATTCAGCGGCCTTGGACAGTTTCAGACCACTACTCTTTGACTTCGGCAACGGCCGCCGACTCGACAGTGATCATCCCCTTATTCTTCTCCAGTGTTTTAACGCCAATGCCTTTTACCATGGCAAGCTCAGAAACATTGTTGAATGGTCCATACTCCTGACGATAAGCAACGATAGCTCTGGCTTTGGACGGTCCAATCCCCTTCAGACTACTGGCGATCACCTCAGCCGAAGCCGTATTGATATTCACAGGTGATTCCGCACTGACAGAGAAAGGCAGGGCCAATAAAAGAACAAAAAACAGACGCGTGAAAAACTCAGATCTTTTCATAACTAAATCCTTTTAGTGAAAGACTGTTTTGAAGTTTGAATAAAAAAGGGCCGACCCTTCCCGGGTCAGCCCTTACAGATATACCACAAAATCACAAAGTGACAACTAGCGTGCTGCAGCAAGCTCCTGCTCAATCGCCGTCAATGCGGCTACAGGATCTGCTGCCTGAGTAACCGGGCGGCCAATCACCAGATGTGTACTTCCGGCAACGATAGCCTGACCCGGCGTCATAATCCGCTTCTGATCACCAACGCTGGCATCAGCAGGTCGAATACCCGGCGTAACCAGTTGAAACTCAGGTGAAATAATCTCCCGCAGTGGTTTTACCTCCTGCGCAGAACAGACAACACCGTCCAGGCCACAATCTTCTGTCAGCTTCGCCAGTCGCTTAACGTGTGTCAGAGGCTCGATATCCAGACCAACTTCTGCAAGATCCTGCTGTTCCATACTGGTCAGTACAGTTACCGCAATCAGTAGCGTGTTGGAGCCGTTGACCTGTTCAAGCTCATTGCGGGCAGTTTCCATCATCCGACGACCACCGGATGCGTGCACATTTACCATCCAGACACCCAGCTCTGCAGCCGCTCTCACAGCCTTTGCCGTGGTATTAGGGATATCATGGAATTTCAGATCGAGAAACACCTCAAAACCACGTTGATGCAGCGCTTCTACGATTTGCGGACCGGCTCGGGTAAACAGCTCTTTGCCGACTTTTACCCGGCAACGGGAAGGGTCCAGCTTATCAGCCATTTGCAGGGCAGCTGCCGCTTCAGGGTAATCCAGTGCGACAATAACCTGTTTCTCTTTACTCATCTCTTACTCTCAAATGTACTTTATTCGCCTTCCAGCCCGACAATCGGTTTGGTCGAACCCCAGTTCTGACAGGAGGGACACTGCCAGTGCAATGACTTACCGGAAAAACCGCATCGCCTGCACTGATATACCGGCTTACTCTGTTCGAGCTGCCCCGTGAGACCTCTGAGCACCATCAGGCTCTCATTGGCGCCTTTCGATGCATGGGCAATATACAGATCTATCAGCCGATTAAAACCCTTAATTGATGGACGTTTTTTGAGTTCATCCGTGATAAAAGCACCGGCAGCATAGGCGCCCTGCTGCTCCAGAACCTGCTCGGCAATTGCCAGCATAACGGATGTGGAAGGACTCTTGCTCAACCATTGTTTCATCAGCGTCGCAAAATCATTCAACAGGTTCAATTCTGCATAGCAGCGCTGCAGGTCGGGGATAACCTCTGACATAAACAGAGGATCCTGAGAAGGGATCTGTTTAAACTCTTTGATTGCCGCCCGCCAGTTCGATTCATTCATCGCAATCTGAGCACGAAGTAACGTTGCACGCACCGATTTCTGATCAAACTCTAACGCCTGGCTGAGTCTTTCCCGGGCCCTCCGGTAGCTCTGCTGGGCAATGTCCCGCTCTGCAAGCTCACAACTGTAGTGACTGAGCTCCGTCTGCATTTCGGAAGTCTGCTGTGAAGCCAGCTGACTGGCGACTTAAAGAGCCCGTTCCCACTCCTGTTCCTTCTCATAAAGTTTGGTCAGCAGGGTCAGTACTTTCTGACGGGTTGCCTGAGCCGGACGCTGAGCATCAATCTCGAGGAGCAGATTTTCTGCCCGGTCAAACAGCCCAACGGCATAGTAATCTTTTGCCAGCGCCATCTGAATACGCAGAAAATCATCTCTGGACAGATCAGGGCGTGCAAGAAGGTTCTGATGAATCTGAATAGCTCGCTCAACATCCCCTTTCTTGCGGAACAGTTTAGCCAGCGCGATATGAGCAGGAATGGTATCGGAGTTAATCTCCAGCGCCCGGATGAAGCTTTCGATCGCTTCATCGGTTTTTTCACTCAGCAGGTAATCCAGACCGGTAAAGTATTCCTGCTGAAGTGATTGTTGAGGATAACGGTTTACCCGCTGTCGCCGCCCAAGCAGCCAGCCTATCGCCACCGCCAGAAACAGCGGGATAATCAGCAGGTAATCAGCTATCTCAGACACTGTTTTTCAGAGAGCCTGTACGCAGCTGATCCAACTCTTTATTCGCAGCATTAATTTTGCGACGGGCGTTCTGTAGTCGCAGCTTAAGCGTCATCAGGGCCAGTCCGCTGATCAGGACACCGGCAATACCTCCAACAACGAACGCAGCCATTAACCAGACTGATAAGCTGGCCTCAGGTAAGGTGAAGAAAAACAGATTGATAGAAACAAGCTCGGTATTGAGGACGGCAAAAGTCCAACCACAATATAGAAAAGCGATACCCAGTATCAGTACCAGCAGCGTCTTAACAAAACGCATTATTTACCCCTAATAATTTATAACCTACTTATCCAGGCTGTCATTGACCTGCTCACGCAGTTCTTTGCCCGGCTTGAAGTGAGGTACGTATTTTGCCGCCAGTGACACAGAATCGCCAGTCTTTGGATTCCGGCCGATTCTTGGTGCCCGGTAATGCAGGCTGAAACTGCCGAAGCCACGAATCTCTATACGATCCCCATGCGCTAAGGATTCAGTCATATGATCCAGCATTGTCTTAACTGCCAGCTCTACATCCTTAATGGATAACTGTTCGTTCTGGTCGATTAACCTTTCGATCAGTTCAGACTTGGTCATGCTTTCACCCCCTGAATGAGTGCCGATTGTCCGGACCGGCGCTGTTCAATACGGTCTTCCGATAACCGACTGCCTCACCACAGCCATTATACCGGTTACGAATTCTTATTTTTTATCCAGCTGTGCCTTAATCAGGTCGCCGATAGTCGTCGGCCCACTGACCTCAACCTGCTGCTGTTTGATGGCATCCATCGCCTGTTTCTCATGGCGCTTTTCAACCTGCTTCACAGACAGCACGATATTGCGGGTACGGCGATCAACATTGACGATCAGCATTTCAATTTCATCACCCGCTTTAAACAAGGTACCCAGGTCATCGACCCGCTCTACGGTCGCTTCCTGAACCTTAACGGTTCCCTCAATGCCTTCAGCCAGCGTCACCAGCAGCTGCTTCGGCGCAACTTCGGCAATGGTACCTTTAACAATTGAGCCTTTGCCATTGGCAGCAGCGTAGTCAGAGAATGGGTCACTGCCCAACTGCTTGATCCCCAGCGAGATACGTTCACGTTCTGAATCCACCGCCAGTACCACTGCTTCCACGGTATCGCCTTTCTTGTAGGCTTTAACGGCTTCCTCACCGTCCAGATCCCAGGACAGATCAGACAGGTGCACCAGACCATCGATGCCGCCTTCAAGACCAACAAACACACCGAAGTCAGTGATCGACTTGATCACGCCGGAGATCTGCGTGCCTTTGCTGAATTTCTCTGCAAAAGCATCCCATGGATTTGCCTGACACTGCTTCATGCCCAGGGAAATACGACGACGCTGATCATCAATATCCAGCACCATCACTTCAATCTGATCACCGATCTGAACAACTTTGGATGGATGGATATTTTTGTTGGTCCAGTCCATTTCGGAAACGTGTACCAGGCCTTCAATACCCGTCTGGATTTCTGCAAAACAACCGTAATCAGTAAGATTGGTGACTTTCGCTTTCGTTTTGGTTCCGACAGGATGGGCAGTTTTGAATTCATCCCACGGATCGGAAGTCAGCTGCTTCATGCCCAGCGACACTCGGCTCTTTTCGCGATCAAAGCGCAGCACTTTAACATCGATCTCATCACCGATAGTCAGCAATTCACTTGGATGCTTAACCCGTTTCCAGGCCATGTCGGTAATATGTAGCAGGCCATCAACACCGCCCAGATCGATAAAGGCACCGTAATCGGTAAGGTTCTTCACCACACCCTTGATGACAATACCTTCTTCCAGAGTTTCCAGCAGTTTTTCACGCTCAGCGTTATAAGCGGTTTCCAGCACAGCCCGGCGGGATACAACGATATTGTTGCGTTTGGCATCCAGCTTGACGAGTTTGAATTCCAGTTCCTGATTTTCGATATGCGAAGTGTCACGCAACGGTCGGATATCGACCAGAGATCCGGGTAAGAAGGCGTTAATAGAGTTAACGCTGACTGTGAAACCGCCACGGACTTTACCAGTAATACGTCCGGTGACGATCTCATCGTTTTCATAAGCCTGTTCAAGAACCTGCCAGGCTTCGGCACGTTTGGCCTTTTCGCGGGAAAGTTGAGTTTCGCCAGAGCCATCTTCGAGGGAGACCAGCGCCACCTGAACCTGATCACCGACCTGCAGATTCATTTCGCCATTATCATCGACAAACTGACTGCAGGGGATAATACCTTCAGACTTGAGACCGGCATTTACCGTGACATAGTCACCATCGATGGCAACCACAATACCAGTAACGATGGAGCCCGGCTGCATATCCAGCTCTTTAAGACTCTCTTCAAACAGCTCTGCAAAACTCTCACTCATACCGGCGCTACCTCGCGTGTTTGCCGTTATCGCAGGCCTTTATGCCTCGCATGATCCAGCACAGATGCCAAAACCTGCTCGATACTCAGTGTAGTTGTATCAAGACTTATAGCATCCTCTGCTGGCTTGAGTGGCGCGACCGAACGGTTCATATCCCGTGCGTCCCGAGCCTGTATATCCTCTAATATTGCCTGAAGACTAGCACCCAGTCCCTTATTTATCAACTGGTTATACCGGCGGTTCGCGCGCTCTTCAGCACTGGCCGTCAGATAGACTTTAAGCTCCGCTTCCGGAAACACCACAGTGCCCATATCACGGCCATCTGCGATCAGTCCCGGCTCAGAAACAAAGGCCCGCTGACGCTCTAACAGCGCTTCACGAACAGGTCCCAGAGCAGCCACGACAGAGGCATCAGCACCACACTCTTCAGTACGGATACTGTTGGTCACCTCTTCTCCCTCAAGGATGATAATAACCTCGTTCTGATCCTCAGGTGTTGCAAACTGAACATCCAGATGAGCAGCCAGAACCACCAGTGCATCCACATCATCCAGCGCTACACCGTGATGACGAGCCGCCAGCGCAACCAGCCGATACAGCGCCCCGCTGTCTAACAGGTTCCAGCCCAGCTCGCGGGCCAACAGACTGCAGATAGTGCCTTTTCCTGAACCACTTGGTCCATCAACAGTAATAACCGGGAAATTTCCCATGTTATTGCTCCTCCTTACGAACCTGGATACCTACCTGCTGAGCCAGATCAACAAAGTTAGGGAAGGACGTCGCAACGTTGTCACACTCACGAATCTCGATATCGCCCTTTGCACGTAGCGAGGCGATCGTAAATGACATCGCAATACGATGATCGTGGTGACTTTCGATAACACCGCCTCCCAGCTCACTGCCACGGATGATTGCCCCATCCGGGGTACCTTCAATATCAGCACCCAGAATTTTCAGACCATCAACCATGGCCTGAATACGGTCACTTTCTTTCACCCGTAGCTCTTCTGCGCCGGTCAGCACTGTTTCACCTTCGGCACACACAGCCGCAATAAACAGCGCCGGGAATTCATCGATAGCCAGCGGCACCTGATCTTCAGGGATATGAATACCTTTCAGTGGCGCGTAGCGAATACGGATGTCTGCCACAGGCTCGCCACCCACTTCCCGCTCATTCAGCAACTCCAGATTACTGCCCATCTGACGCAGAATATTGATCACTCCGACACGGGTCGGGTTAATGCCTACGTGCTCAAGGGTAATATCAGAATCAGGGGTAATTGCCGCAGCCACCATGAAGAAGGTTGCCGAAGATATATCCGCTGGTACGTCAATGTTACCCGCTTGCAAAGCTCCGCCACCGTTCAGGCGCACATTGCTGCCATCAACATCGACGTTGTAACCGAAACCACGCAGCATACGCTCAGTATGATCCCGGGTTGGTGCAGGCTCAGTCACTGACGTTTCACCTTCAGCGTACAGACCCGCCAGCATGACACAGGACTTCACCTGAGCACTGGCCATTGGCATATCGTAGTGGATCGCTTTCAGAGACTGACCACCTTTGATCTTCACTGGCGGACAACCGTTTTCACCGGTTTCTACTTCCGCGCCCATCAGGCGCAGAGGTTTAGCGACACGTTCCATCGGACGCTTGCTCAGCGATTCATCGCCGCTCAGCTCAGAATCAAATTGCTGGCCTGCCAGCAGACCTGACATCAGACGGATAGTCGTACCAGAATTACCTACATAGATAGGACCCGGAGGCTGTTGCAGACCGTTCAGGCCCACGCCGTAAATTTTCACCTGGCCCTGGTGCGGTCCCTCGATGACAACACCCATATCACGGAACGCCTGCAGAGTTGCCAGGCTGTCTTCACCTTCCAGGAAGCCGGTTACCTCAGTAACGCCATCGGCCAGTGAGCCAAGCATAATAGAACGGTGAGAGATCGATTTATCGCCCGGTACACGGATGGTGCCCTGCACCTGACCGCCCGGCTGAGCATGAAAAACAGTTTCTTTAGTAGTCATATTCTGAGAGTAGGCTGAGCCTGATAATATTTTTGAAAAATGTTCCCGGGCGGCTTTAGCGCGGGTAAAGATACCCAGCATTGCACGGCTATCTTCAGTTTCGATCGCCTGTTTCAGCTGTGCCAGCCCATTAGTAAATTCGTCTATTTTCTGCAGTATCGCCTGCTTGTTCGCCAGCCCGACATCGTGCCACATAGTCGGATCACTGGCAGCAATCCGGGTAAAGTCACGGAAACCGCCGGCAGCATAGCGGAAGATATCGGTGCGTTCCTGCTCCTGCGCCAGAGTATCTACCAGTGAAAACGCCAGCAGATGAGGCAGATGGCTGGTTGCGGCCAATACTTCATCGTGACGGTCAACATCCATCTGCAGGACTTCGGCCCCTACGGCCTGCCACATCCGGGCAATCTTAGTCACTGCGGCCGGATCACTTTCCGGTAGCGGCGTGATAATAACTTTGTGATGTTCAAATAATGTTTCATCGGCCGCCGCAACACCGCTTTTTTCAGAACCTGCAATCGGATGTCCCGGTATAAAGGTTGGCGGTATATAGCCATAGATGCGTTCCGCGGCACGGACAACATTGCCTTTAACACTGCCGACATCGGTGACCAGAGTCTCATCACGCAACGAAGGCCGGATATCGTTCAGTACGGTTTCCATCACTTTAACCGGTACTGCCAACACCACCACATCGGCTTCAGCGACAGCAGCGTGCAGATCACTGGCAGCTTCATCGATAATGCCCAACCGCAATCCGGTTTCCAGCTCATCTGCGTCACGATCAAACCCCACGACGGTGGTCACTGTTCGCCTTACACGCAGGGCTTTAGCCAGAGAGCCGCCGATCAGGCCCAGGCCAATAATTAATACTCGTCCGGTCAGCCTGCTCACGCTTTCACTACCTTATTCAAACTCGTCAACCTGCCTCAGAGAACCGCACTAGGGTATGAGCCTAGCTGCTTCAGCTCAGTGGATTGTACTTCCAGCTCACGTAACACCGACTCAATAGCCGGCTCGGCCGCATGGCCCTCAAAGTCGATATAAAACATCGACTGTCCGCTTTCCTGCATACCAGGACGGGTTTCGATCCGGGTCAGGCTGATCTTATGCTTCTGGAAATGCTCCAGAATCTCATACAGCGCACCGGCTTTATCTCTTACAGACACCAGAATTGAAGTTTTATCATGACCACTCGGGCCGACTTCCTGATCACCGATGATCAGGAAACGGGTGGTGTTGTCCGCCTGATCTTCAATGTTGCGGGTCACTATGTTCAGCTGATACAGATCGGCCACCATATCACTGGCGATCGCAGCGACAGTCTCGCCCTCTTCTGCCGCCAGACGCGCGGCTTCCGCATTACTGCTGACCGCAACACGCTCCACCGATGGGAAGTGGCTATCCAGCCAGCTACGGCACTGCGCAAGGGACTGCTGATGGGCATAGATCCGGGTGATACCGTTAAGATCCGTAGCCGTGCAACGCAACAGGTGATGGTGAATTTTCAGTTCAACCTCTCCACAGATCTTCAGACTGAAACGTTTGAACAGATCCAGTGTGTGGTTAACCATGCCTTCAATGGAGTTCTCAATCGGCACGACACCGTAATGGGCACCGCCGGACTCCACTTCACGGAATACTTCATCGGTCGAGTTAAATGGAATACAGTTAGCCGAGTGACCAAAGTGCTTATTAGCCGCCTGCTGAGTAAAGGTACCCCGCGGTCCCAGAAAGGCAACATGCATCGGTTTTTCCAGCGCCAGACACACAGACATCACTTCACGGAACAGACGCGCAACTTCTTTATCAGCCAGAGGGCCTTCATTGCGTTCCATAACCCGGCGCAATACCTGAGCTTCACGCTCAGGCCGATAGAACACAGCATCCTGCGCGCCCTGGTGTTTTTCTTTCACCTCAGCGACCTGCTGCGCGCAGCGGGCCCGGTTGTTCAACAGGGTATGGATCTGCTTATCAATCGCATCAATCTGATCCCGCAGAACCCTGAGTTCCTTTTCCTGATCACTCATCACTCAGACCTTAATCTTTCTCAGCCGTGCTGACGGGCAAAAGCCAGCATAAATTCAATCAGTGCATCGACACCGTCTTCCGGGACTGCGTTATAAATACTGGCACGCATGCCACCAACAGAACGATGACCCGGCAGATTTAATAATCCGGCAGCCTCAGCTTCCTGCAGGAACTGTTTATCGAGATCTGCATTAGCAAGAATGAACGGTACATTCATCCAGGAACGGGCATTGTGAGCAACCGGATTACTATAGAAATCACAGTTATCGATCGCCGAATAAAGCTTCTCTGCTTTGCGACGGTTCACTTCCGTGATCGCGTCGACACCACCCTGATCTTTCAACCACTGGAACACTAATCCTGCCAGATACCAGCCGTATGTCGGCGGGGTATTGTGCATAGAACCGGCGTCAGCCGTTACTTTGTAATCGTACAGTGCCGGAGTACCCGGCAGAGTATCACCCAGCAGGTCATCACGGATGATCACCACCGTCAGACCAGCAGGGCCGATATTCTTTTGCGCACCGGCGTAAATCATACCGAAGCGACTGACATCCACCGGACGGGACAGAATTGTGGAAGACATATCCGCCACCAGCGGCACATCGCCGGTTTCCGGAATGTAATCAAATTCCAGACCGCGAATGGTTTCATTGGGAGTGTAGTGAACGTATGCGGCATCCGGATTCAGCTTCAGCTCAGCCTGTGTGGGAACCGAGGTGAAGTTATCTGCTTCCGTGGTGGCGGCAATATTGACGTCACAGTAACGGGACGCTTCTTTGATCGCTTTCTTCGACCAGTCACCGGTATTGATATAATCCGCCGTGGTTTTACCCCGCAGCAGATTCATCGGAATCATGCTGAACTGACTGGTCGCCCCGCCCTGCATAAACAGGACTTTGTAGTTATTGGGAATCGACATCAGGTCGCGCAGATCCTGCTCTGCCTTTTCAGCAACAGAGACAAACTCCGGGCTGCGGTGACTCATCTCCATGATCGACAGGCCGTGTCCCCGCCAATCCAGCAATTCCTGTTGTGCTTGTTCTAATACCGCTTGCGGCAGTGCCGAAGGGCCTGCGCTGAAGTTGTATTTACGTGTCATTATAATTCTTAGCCTAATCGATCTTTACTATCTCTGATAACCAGCGTCTGACAACAAACGTCTGATAGCAGACGCCTTGTAACAGCCGCCTTATAACAGCGCTCTGCAGAGACAAAATGTGCGGCTAAAGCCGCACATTGTCCTGTTGCAACGGTTATGCTTCGTCGCTTTCATCCGGCGTTTCAGTCTGATCTCCAACCTGATCAGCTGCATTCTGTTCGCCTTCGGTCTGAGACTCATCAACCTGAGCATCGGAATCAAGCGCTTCGACGTCTTCTGCGTCTTCGTCAGACTCCGGCTCGTCAATGCGGGCTACGCCCACCAGATTCTCATCATCAGCAACCCGGATAACCCGAACGCCCTGAGTGTTACGACCCAGCACCGAGATTTCATCACTGCGGGTACGAACCAGTGTGCCCTGATCACTGATCAGCATCACATCGTCGCCTTCGAACATCTGCACCGCACCGATCAGATTACCGTTACGTTCTGTGCACTGCATGGCGATAACACCCTGCCCACCACGACCGTAGGTCGGGAAGTCTTCAACGGCAGTCTGCTTACCGAAACCGTTGATACTGGTGGTCAGAATCCGGCCACCTTCCTGAGGAATAATCAGGGAGATAACCTGGGCTTCAGCTGCCAGTTTGATACCTCGGACACCACGAGCAGTACGGCCCATCGGACGTACATCATCTTCCGGGAAGCGGATCGATTTACCCTGATCAGACACCAGCATAACCTCGGCGGTCCCGTCAGTAATTGCTGCGCCGATCAGCGTATCACCTTCATCCAGCGCCAGCGCGATAAGTCCGCTGGAACGCGGACGGGAGAAGTTCTCCAGCGGCGTTTTCTTAACGGTACCGGCAGCAGTGGCCATGAACACATAGTGTTCCTCAGCGTATTCATTCACCGGCAGAATAGTGGTGATTCGCTCACCGTCCTGCAGCGGCAGAATATTCACAATCGGACGACCACGGGCAGTCCGGCTAGCCTGTGGAATCTCGTAAACCTTGAGCCAGTACACCTTACCGAAGTTGGTAAAGCAGAGAATAGTGTCGTGGGTGCTGGCAATCAGCAGCTTTTCAACGAAATCCTCATCTTTTACCGCGGTAGCAGATTTACCCTTACCACCCCGACGTTGCGCCTGATACATAGCCAACGGCTGGGTCTTGGCATAACCACCGTGGGAGATGGTTACCACCATATCCTCTTCGGCGATCAGATCGGCAACGGTAAAGTCCTGCTGTGACGCAATGATGTCAGTGCGACGCTCATCACCAAATTCTTCAACGATCAGCTCCAGCTCTTCACGGATCACTTCCATCAGACGCTCGGCGCTGTTGAGGATTTCCAACAGTTCAGCAATACGTTCCAGCAGCTCACGGTATTCTGCGATCAGCTTATCATGCTCCAGCCCCGTCAGACGGTGCAGACGCAGTTCCAGAATTGCCTGAGCCTGCGCCGGAGACAGGTGATAAACACCGTCATGCATACCATACTGAGCTTCCAGATCTTCCGGACGGCAGGCGTTTTCACCGGCACGTTCCAGCATCTCAACCACATCACCCGGCTGCCATGGTGTACCAATCAGACGCTCTTTCGCATCGGCAGGCGTCGGCGAAGATTTGATCAGCTCAATTACAGCATCAATATTCGCCAGCGCAATCGCCAGACCTTCCAGGATATGGCCCCGTTCACGGGCTTTACGCAGCAGGTAAACAGTACGGCGGGTCACCACTTCACGACGATGACGGATAAAGGCTTCCAGAACTGATTTCAGATCCAGGGTACGCGGCTGACCGTCAACCAGCGCCACCATGTTGATACCGAAGACGTTCTGCAGCTGAGTCTGGATAAACAGGTTATTGACGATTACATCGGCCACTTCACCTTTACGCAGCTCAACCACGATCCGCATGCCGTCCTTATCGGACTCGTCACGCAGCTCGGTGATACCTTCCAGCTTCTTCTCTTTAACCAGCTCGGCAATCTTTTCAATCAGACGAGCCTTGTTCACCTGATAAGGGATCTCGGTGAAGATGATCGACTCTTTACCGTTCTTATCGTTGGTTTCAATATGGTGCTTAGCACGGATATAGATCCGCCCACGGCCTGTCTGGTAGGCCTGCAGAATACCTGCACGACCATTGATAATTGCGCCAGTCGGGAAATCAGGGCCCGGGATATAATCCATCAGCTGATCGATAGTAATTTCAGGATTATCGATCAGTGCGATACAGCCGCGTACCACTTCACTCAGGCTGTGTGGCGGGATATTGGTCGCCATACCCACTGCGATACCGGCAGAACCATTGACCAGCAGAGCCGGCACCTTGGTTGGCAGTACTTCAGGGATCTGTTCCGTGCCGTCGTAGTTAGGTACGAAATCTACGGTTTCTTTATCCAGATCGGCCAGCAGCTCGTGAGAGATTTTGGCCATGCGGATCTCGGTGTAACGCATCGCTGCCGCGGAGTCGCCGTCAACAGAACCGAAGTTACCCTGACCATCCACCAGCATGTAACGCATCGAAAATGGCTGAGCCATACGTACAATGGTGTCGTATACCGCGCTGTCACCGTGCGGGTGATATTTACCGATTACGTCACCGACCACACGGGCCGACTTTTTATATGCCTTGTTCCAGTCGTTGCCCAGTTCGCTCATGGCGAACAGCACCCGACGGTGTACTGGCTTAAGACCATCGCGCACGTCTGGTAACGCACGACCGACAATTACGCTCATCGCGTAATCAAGATATGACTGCTTCAGCTCATCTTCGATGTTTACTGGCAGAATCTCTCTGGCTAAATCACCCATAATAGCTCTGGCTATCCTTGAATCTGATTGCTGAGAAAATAAATAAACCCGGGTTTTCACCACCGGCAAATCAGCGCTTGCGCAGGGCGGGTTCACTGGCCATTTATAGCCGGACTAAAACCGAGCTTAGAGCCGAACTTGGCGGCGGCCATTAAAGGCCGGAGTATACCACAAACAAACTGCAATATTCCCGTAAAATTAAGGCGTTGTAGCATCCATAGCAGCCCACCTGAGGATTCGGGAAAGCGCGACTGTTTTCAGAACCGGCGCAATGCTAGAATGGCGCCTCTTTAATAGGTCTCAAAGCGCAGTGGCAACCGAACATGACAGAACACAGTAACTCACAATCAGCGAACATTGACCCTCAGGAAATCGCCAAATTTGAAGAACTGGCCAGCCGTTGGTGGGATCGGGAAAGTGAGTTCAAACCACTGCATGATATCAATCCACTGCGGGTCGATTTTATTGACCGTATTGGCGGTCTGCAGGGCAAAAAAGTCCTGGATGTGGGCTGTGGTGGCGGCATCCTTTCAGAGTCGATGGCGCATCGCGGTGCAGACGTCACCGGTATCGACATGGGCGAAGCACCTCTGAAGGTAGCCAAGCTTCACGGCCTGGAAACGGGTGTCAGCGTCGAATACCGTCAGATGACTGTAGAGGAACTGGCTGCCGAACAACCTGAACAGTATGACATCGTCACCTGCATGGAGATGATGGAGCATGTACCGGACCCGGCCTCCATTGTTGAAGCCTGCAGTAAACTGGTTAAGCCAGGCGGTTTTGCGTTCTTCTCTACCCTGAACCGCAATCCGAAAAGCTATCTGATGGCTATTGTCGGCGCCGAACAGGTACTGAAACTGGTACCGAAAGGCACCCATGATTTTAATAAATTTATCCGCCCATCAGAGCTGTCCAACTGGATCCGCACCAGCGGCCTGCAGAACCTTGAAATGACCGGACTGACCTACAATCCACTGACAAAATCATACAAGCTGAATGCCCGTGATGTGGATGTAAACTACATGATCGCTACCCGTAAGCCCGACTAAAAAACCAGACTAAGACATGCAGATCAGTAAACCCGCTGCCGTGCTGTTCGATCTGGACGGCACGCTGATTGATACCGCGCCGGATTTTCACTTCGTCATCAACCAGCAGTTGCGTCAGCATCAACGGGACGAAGTCAGCTATGATTACCTGCGCCGTTATGTATCCAACGGTGCCCGGGCAATGATCAGTGCCGCCTTCGGTCCTGAAGAGGGCGAACCCGGTTTTGATCAGTTGCATCAGGAAATGCTTAACCTGTATCTTGAACACATCTGCGTCAAGTCAGCCCCTTTCCCTGGCATCACAGAACTGCTTAACTGGTTCGGCCAACAGGGCATTCACTGGGGCATCGTGACCAATAAACCAGAGCGCTTTACCACACCGCTGATGCAGGCGCTGAATCTCACTCCGGCCTCCAGCAGTACCATCTGCCCGGACCATGTACAGGAAAAGAAACCCCATCCGGAATCACTGTATCTGGCCTGCCGGGAGATCGGCGTCGATCCCACTGATTGTATTTACGTCGGCGACCATCGCCGGGACATTGAAGCAGGCCGTCGCGCCGGCATGACCACCGTCGCGGTCAGTTATGGCTATATTGACGATGGCGAAGATCTGAATAACTGGCAAAGCGATCATCAGGTAAACCATGCCAGCGAGATTAAACCTCTTCTGGAACAGCTCTACAAAATTCCAGCCAGCTAAGGACACACTATGTTTGATTATCAGGCCCCTGAGGGGCTCTTAAATGAGCGAATTATTCTGGTAACCGGCGCTGGCAGCGGTATTGGCCGGGCGGCTGCACTGAGCTTTGCAGAGCACGGAGCAACCGTCATTCTGCTGGGCCGCACCGAAGAAAAACTGGAAGCGGTTTATGACGAAATTGAAGCGGCAGGTTATCCACAACCCGCCCTGATCCCTTTCAATCTGGAGACTGCGACCGAACAGGACTACGACAACCTGGCAGCCACCCTCGAGCAGGAATTCGGTCATCTTGACGGCATTCTGAATAATGCCAGCCTACTGGGTTTGCGCACCCCGATTGAAGATTATGATCCAACCGTTTGGCAACAGGTCATGCAGGTCAATGTAAACTCCGCCTTTATGCTGACTCAGAGCCTGCTTTCGCTGACAGAAACCTCTGCTGACGCCTCAATTGTTTTCACATCATCCAGTGTTGGCCGCAAAGGCAAGGCATACTGGGGCGCTTACGCGGTATCCAAATTTGCCACCGAAGGCATGGCGCAGGTACTGGCCGATGAGCTGGAGCATCTGGGCAACATCCGGGTAAACTGTATCAATCCGGGTGCAACACGCACCAATATGCGTGCTGCCGCATACCCGGGCGAAAACCCATCCAGCAATCCGGCCGCAGAAGATATTATGCCGGTATACCTTTACCTGATGGGCGCAGACAGTAAAGGCACTAACGGCCAGTCGCTGAATGCACAATGAGTCTTTTCCTGAATAACAGGTAGTAAAAATCCACCTTCATAGAAGGTGGCTTTGCTTTATGCC
>JAOXSA010000521.1 GCA_025800245.1 Amphritea sp.
ATCCCAGTGTGATCGCCAACCTGGCCAGTCTGTATCAGGACACTCTGAGCACCTTCAATTTCCGCATTCAGGTAACGGGAGAACCGCGCCATCTGCAGAACGCCGAGAATGCCGCCAAAATCCGCGCCCTACTGCTGGCCGGCATCCGCGCCTCCATCCTCTGGAAGCAGGTAGGCGGGAAACGCTGGCATCTGTTGTTCTTTAAATCCCGGTTACGCCCTTCTATCCGGCGTATCACCCGCAAAGGTTAAGGAACCTGCGGACAAGTCAGGTACGCCTCTGGCTTTCAGAGCGGTTCTAGCTCGAGGCAGCGATTACAGCCATGCTGGTTGCCTGTCGAAAATCGTTAACAAAGAGATAGGATCGCTCTGAAAGCCCCTTCGGGCGGGTGCTAAAGCCGTCTTCTACGTTGTCAGCGTACTTGAAAAGGGCTCGCCATTTCCTGCGTACACTTTCGCGTTTAAGACGGCTTTATCATCCCGCAGAGAAAGTACCTGACTTATTCGCAGGTTCCCTAAATAGAGCCCGACTCGCATCGGGCTCTGGTTTTTATACCCATAATTTCGCTATAATTTGCGCTCAAAATTTAAACCGGATCGACGCGCTCAGTGTTGATCCCTGATCAGGTACAGACTCAATATGGATCTTACTTCCCTTTCTGCGATTTCCCCGGTTGATGGTCGTTACGGCAGCAAAACAGCTGACCTGCGTCCGGTATTCAGTGAATTCGGTCTGATTCGCGCCCGTGTGACTGTTGAAGTCCGTTGGCTGCAAAAACTGGCTGCTCACCCTCAGATCGCTGAAGTACCAGCGCTGAGCGACGAAGCCAATGCGATCCTGAATGAACTGGTAGACAACTTCGGCGAAGCTGAAGCAAACCGTGTCAAAGAGATTGAGCGCACTACCAACCACGACGTAAAGGCGGTTGAGTACCTGATCAAAGAGCGTATCGCAGATAATGCTGAACTGGCTGCTGTCAGCGAGTTTGTTCACTTCGCCTGCACCTCTGAAGACATCAACAACCTGTCTCACGCACTGATGCTGAAACAGGGTCTGGATGTGATGCTGCCAGTTATGCAACAGGTTACTGACGAGATCGCTGCGATGGGCCGTGAGTTTGCCGCTCAGCCAATGCTGTCCCGCACCCATGGTCAGACAGCCTCTCCAACTACTGTTGGTAAAGAGATGGCAAATGTTGCATACCGCCTGCAACGTCAGATCAAACAGATGCAGAGCGTTGAACTGCTGGGTAAAATCAATGGCGCAGTAGGCAACTACAACGCCCACCTGTCAGCTTACGCAGATATCGACTGGGCACAGAACGCCAGCGACTTTATCGAAAGCCTGGGCCTGACCTTTAACCCTTACACCACTCAGATCGAGCCACACGATTACATCGCTGAGCTGTTTGATGCTGTATGCCGTTTCAATACCATCATTATCGATTTCGACCGTGATGTATGGGGCTATATCTCTCTGGGTTACTTTAAGCAGAAAACCATTGCTGGCGAAGTTGGCTCTTCCACT
>JAOXSA010000351.1 GCA_025800245.1 Amphritea sp.
CCAAAATCACCGATATAGTAGAGCGCATTGGTTTCTTCGACTTTGCTGAAACTCAGGGTCTGCTTCTGAGCGATCAGGTTTGCGACTTCGCCCTCAATTACTGCAGAAACCGGTTTAGTACTGCCATCGGCCTGCTTCTGCAACACTGATACATTCAGCAACCCTTTGGTCTTGCTGCGCTGAATGCCATAGGAACTGGCAACTTCCGGTTGCAGAAAGCTGCTGTTGAAGGCGTTGTAGTGGATCATATAATCGCCGTGGGACACCATCTGTTCCGCCATGGCTGGATAGGCAAAGGTGGCCGCCAGCATGGTCAGCAGCGTGCTGACACGTTTGCACCAGGTTTGAATCATCATAGCGTTTTTATCCTTTCCTAACGGGTAATCCGGTAGATCGCAATCTCGCCCAGCATGTTGGGCCAGAGGCGGATCGACCAGTGATGTTTATGCTCGTTATCCACTACGGTACGTTCGAGGATATGGATGTTGCGTTCGACACAAAGATTTTCAAAATCCTTGAATGTACAGAAGTGAATGTTCGGCGTGTTATACCAAGTATAGGGCAGGAACTTGGATACCGGCATCTTACCGCGAAACGCCAGATAGCCCCGCGCGCGCCAGTGACCAAAGTTCGGGAAGGTGACAATACACTCCTTACCGATCCGCAGCATCTCATCGACGATCAGATCCGGGCGGTGCATAACCTGCAGCGCCTGGGTCATAATGACGGTATCGAAGCTGTTATCCTTGATCGAAGCCAGCCCCTCATCGATGTTCTTTTCGATCACGTTCACACCTTTTTCCAGACAGGTGGTGATATTGTCATGATCGAACTCAACGCCGTAACCGGCGATATTTTTTTGCTGCTTCAGTCGTGCCAGTAGCTCGCCGTCACCGCAACCGAGATCCAGTACTTTGCTGTCGGGAGCGATCCACTCCTGAATAATATCGAGATCTGCGCGCATCAGTTTGCCTCCTTCACAGCAGGAATATCCGCAGCAACCTGCTGCATGTAGGCGCCAAAGATTGCCATATAACGAGGATTCGGGATCAGGAACGCATCATGGCCGTGATCGGAATCCACTTCCGCGTAGCTGACCTGTTTCTCGGCCTCCACCAGAGCGTCAACGATCTCGCGGGAACGCTCCGGCGAGAAGCGCCAGTCGGTGGTAAAGGAGATCACCATATACTTACACTGAGCCTGTTGCAGCGCGTGCGGCAGGCTGTGATTGAATGCTGCTGCCGGATCGAAGTAGTCCAGCGCCTTGGTCATCAGCAGATAGGTGTTGGCATCGAAAGCGGTGGAGAAACGCTCACCCTGATAGCGCAGATAGGACTCGATCTCGAACTGCGGGGTAAAGTCGTAACTGATAGTGCCCTGACGCAGGTCCCGGCCGAATTTTTCGCGCATGCCATCGTCAGACAGGTAAGTAATATGTCCCAGCATCCGCGCCAGCATCAGACCGGTTTTCGGTACCAGATCATGTTCGTAGAAGTGGCCGTCATTGAAATCGGGGTCGCGGGAAATTGCCTGACGGGCGACCTCGTTAAAGGCGATATTCTGTGCGCTCAGTTTCGGTGCCGAGGCAATAACCATGCAGTGACGCAGGCGCTCAGGGTGATCAATAGACCACTGCAGTGCCTGCATGCCGCCCAGACTGCCACCGACAACGGCAGCCCACTGTTTAATACCGAAATGATCCGCCAGTCGAACCTGGCTTTCGACCCAGTCCGGCACCGTCACAATCGGGAAGTCCGGGCCAAAGGGTTTGTCGGTATCCGGATTGATACTCTGCGGACCGGTAGAACCGTGGCAACCGCCCAGATTGTTCAGGCCGATGACAAAGAATTTATTGGTATCGATCGGTTTACCGGGACCGATGGCGGAATCCCACCAACCGGGTTTCTTGTCTTCCATGCTGTGATAACCGGCCAGATGATGGTTACCGGACAGCGCGTGACACACCAGCACCGCGTTGGAGGCATCGGCATTCAGGGTGCCATAGGTCTCAATGATCAGATCGTAACTGCTGAGGGTACGACCGCAGGCCAGCGCCAGTGGCTGATCGAAATGGATCGTTTCGGGAGTGACGATTCCAACGGAATCTTCAGGAATAGTTTGAGGCATAATTCTCTGCTCACTATAGGCGCTGTATGCGCGCTCTGACTGACTCGACGGTTCATTGGTAATGAACGCGTGTATGACGAAATTGACGGAAACTTCAGTTGAGCTTCACATTTCGTACAGCATTGCCTGACCGTCGAGGATCAGATAGCCGCAAGGGCGGTAGTTATGTAGAGAAAGTTTGTTCACTTCAGCCTTTTCACTTCAGTTTGTGCGCTAACGGCAGAATGTCAGTTAAGTGGCTCTATTCTAACCTGTTTCTGTCACTCAGAGTCACCGGATGCGGTATGAATTTGTCATTTTGCCCGTGCCAGTGGCAATTTTCTGTCGACCACTGGCTGTTCAGCGAATTAAAGCACTATTTTAAAGCTCTGATCTCAGAGCACCATCCCGGTCAGTGATTTCAGTTGGCTTTGTGCGATTGATATCACGATAAAGATCAGGATCGGAGACAGATCCAGACCACCCAGCGAGGGCACCACTTTACGGGCCAGATTGAATACCGGCTCAGTCAGTTGAGTAATCAGCTGTGGACCTGGGTGGTAACTGCCCGGTGCAACCCAGCTGATAATCACTGAACCGATCACCGCATAGAAATAGATAGTCAGAATGGTATCCAGCACACTGACCGCAGAGAGCACCAGAATCGGGCCGATGTAACCGCCAACGTTGGCACCTTTGAACAGCAGAATCAGGAACCAAGTGGCCAGATGCACCAGAAACGCCAACAGTAGTGGCGACAGGTCGATATTGGCTGGTCGTGGTGTGATCTTCTGCAACGGCATCAGTGGCGCAGACGTGATCTTAACCACCGCCTGACAGATCGGGTTGTAGTAGTCAGCCTTGGCAATCTGCAGCAGGAAACGCAGCACGACGATAAAGGCGTAGAGCTGGCCGAAAAGCTGGATAATGGAGCTGAGCGGATCGGATCCCATGGGTTCGCTTGTCCTGTAACTGTTTAATTTACTTAATTTAAGTGCTTACAACGGGCTTCTGTCAAACATAAGCTTGTTATCTGCCTGATTTAACCTGTAGCGAGGCACGCCCTCGTGCCGATAATTCCTTCGTATCGGCAGCGGGCGTGTCTTACTACAAATATTTGTCCCGGAATGCAGGAATAGTGAAACTATTACCCGATTCAGAGAGTAAGTAAATCGTGTTGCTGTTATTTGCCCAGTTCTTCCGCCAGTTCAACTGAACGGTCGCTGCAGGCCTGCATACCACGATCGATGATCTCCGGCAGACCGCTGTCGATATAGGTTTTGATCGCCTGTTCGGTGGTGCCGTTAGGGGAGGTTACCCGACGGCGTAGTTCCGCCGGATCGACATCGCTCTGACGAGCCATTTCGGCAGCACCCAGGGCGGTCTGAATGGTCAGTTGCTGAGCAATCTCCCGGCTCAGGCCGAGTTTTTCGCCTGCAGCGACCATCGCTTCCATCATCAGAAAGTAATATGCCGGACCGCTACCGGATACGGCAGTGACTGCGTCCAGCTGAGTCTCTTCATCAACCCAGACCGCGATACCGATCGCTTCAAGAATAGCGCTGGTCTGCTGCTTCTGTTCATTGCTTACTATTGCGTTGGCGTACAGACCGCTGGCACCCTGCTTCACCAGTGCTGGTGTATTCGGCATGCAGCGAACCAGTGCCAGATCACCACCCAACCACTGATTAAGGCTGTTGCACATAATGCCCGCAGCGACCGATACGATCAGCGGCCGACGAGCCTGTACGGCATCCTTCATAGCTCCGGCAACGGTTTTCAATACCTGAGGCTTTACCGCCAGAATCACAATGTCTGCCGTAGCGACGGCTTCGTTGTTGTCGGTGGTGGTATTCATACCCTGCTGTCTCAGGTCATCCATTTTGTTCAGATCAGTATCTGTGGTCCAGATCTTACCCGGCTCATAACCATTGCTGATCAGGCCGCCGATGATTGCCCGGGCCATATTGCCGGAACCGATAAATGCCAGTGTAGGTTGGGTACTCACGTATTTAATCCTGATTCGTTACTTATTCTGGTTACTGCTTCTTGTTACTGTAGTCACGGGGACCGAAGATCGCGGTGCCGATGCGTACCATTGTTGAGCCTTCGGCGATGGCGGCTGCCATATCACCGGACATGCCCATGGACAGCGTATCCAGTTGTTTCAGCGCAGGATACTGTGTCTGTATTTTCTGTTGTAGCTCGCGCAGTTGCGCGAATGGCTGACGCTGCTGTTGCGGGTCATCACTGCTGGCTGGAATCGCCATCAGACCACGGACAGTAATATTCGGCAGTTCAACAATCTCAGGTAGCGCCTCAAGCAGCGTTTCGGGGGTAAAGCCTGACTTGCTCTCTTCAGCACTGATATTGACCTGCAGGCAGATGTTCAGAGAGGGCATTTCCGCCGGACGCTGTGCACTCAGGCGTTGAGCGATCTTGAGGCGATCAACACTGTGTACCCAGTCAAAGTTCTCGCTGATCGCACGGGTCTTGTTGGACTGGATCGGTCCGATAAAGTGCCAGCAGATTGCTTCACCTTGCAGTTGCTCAATCTTATCCAAGGCTTCCTGCAGATAATTCTCGCCAAAGTCCTTCTGACCGGTGGCGCAGGCCTGGCGCAGTTCGTCACTGCTGCGGGTCTTACTGACCGCCAGCAGAGTGATCTGATCGGCATTTCGTTGCTCGTTTTGCGCAGCCTCGTTGATCTGGGCACGCACGGTGGCAATATTCTTTGCTATGTTTGTCATATTGTCTGAAGAGGGAATTGGCTAACTTTAGCGATTCTGATAAAACTAGTGTTTAACTGCAGTATTCTGCAGAAGCCTATCATAACAAGACTGCTGCTTAACTAGGATAGGGCCGGATAAGTTTAGTTGCTGCCAGAAGAATGTGCAGAATCCGGTATCGTTGTCAGTAGCAATCAACCAGACCACACGCCCAGAGATACTATGGATATTACAGAACTCCTCTCTTTTACTGTTCAGCAGGGCGCATCCGACCTGCATATTACGGCAGGTATGCCGCCGGTGATCCGCGTTGATGGCGAAGTTCGCCGGATTAAGCTTCCTTCTCTGGAGCACAAGCAGGTTCATACGCTGATCTACGACATCATGAACGATAAGCAGCGTAAAGATTATGAGGATCGCTTCGAGACGGATTTCTCTTTCGAAGTACCGAAGCTGGCCCGCTTCAGGGTGAACGCCTTTAACCAGAACCGCGGCGCGGCGGCGGTATTCCGAACCATCCCCAGTAAAGTACTGACCATGGATGATCTGGGTATGGGACAGGTATTCCGTGATCTGTCGGAAAAACCTCGCGGTCTGGTACTGGTGACCGGCCCGACCGGTTCCGGTAAGAGTACCACTCTGGCGGCGATGGTGGATTACATCAACGATACCCGCAACGATCATATTCTGACCATCGAAGACCCGATCGAATTTGTACACGAGAGCAAGAAGTGTCTGGTTAACCAGCGTGAAGTACACCGGGATACCCTGGGATTCGATGAAGCGCTGCGTTCGGCATTGCGTGAAGACCCTGACGTGATTCTGGTGGGTGAGATGCGTGACCTGGAAACTATCCGTCTGGCGCTGACTGCTGCGGAAACCGGTCACCTGGTATTCGGCACCCTGCACACCACCTCCGCGGCGAAAACCATCGACCGTATTATCGATGTATTCCCAGCGGCCGAAAAAGCGATGGTTCGCTCAATGCTATCTGAATCTCTGCAGGGGGTTATCTCCCAGACGCTGCTGAAAAAGCCGAAAGGCGGCCGGGTGGCAGCCCATGAGATCATGGTAGGTACGCCAGCGATCCGTAACCTGATTCGTGAAGATAAAGTCGCACAGATGTACTCGGCGATTCAGACCGGCTCGGCGTTTGGTATGACGACGCTGGATCAGACACTGACTGAGTTGTTACAAAAAGGATTGATCAGTCGTGAATCGGCACGGGAGAAAGCCCTGATGCCGCAGAACTTTTAACTGAGGGAACGCAGTCTTGGATATTACCCAGCTATTAAAAGTGATGGTCGAGCGTAAAGCATCAGACCTCTTCATTACCGCCGGTGCGCGCCCCAGTATTAAAGTTGACGGTACTATTAAACCGCTGACCAAAGAAGCACTGAAACCCGCGCAGGCCCGTTCGCTGACCTACAGCACCATGAACGACAAACAACTGGCCGAATATGAGGGTTCCCGTGAGTGTAACTTCGCGATCAGCGCCCCGGGTATCGGTCGTTTCCGGGTCAGCGCGTTTTTCCAGCGGAACTCTCCCGGTATGGTACTGCGTCGGATCAACACCCATATCCCACAGATGGAAGAGCTGAATCTGCCATCGGTGCTGAAAGATCTGGCGATGACCAAGCGTGGTCTGATTCTGTTTGTCGGTGGTACCAGTACCGGTAAGTCGACCTCTCTGGCATCGATGATCGACTACCGTAATACCAATAGCGCGGGCCACATCATCACCATTGAAGACCCGATTGAATATATCCACGATCACAAGCAGAGCGTAATCACTCAGCGAGAAGTAGGCCTGGATACCGAGTCTTTTTCTGTGGCGCTGAAAAATACTCTGCGTCAGGCTCCGGATGTCATCCTGATGGGGGAGATTCGAAGCGCTGATACCATGGGTTATGGTCTTACGTTTGCCGAAACGGGCCACCTTTGTATGGCCACTCTGCACGCCAACAACGCGAACCAGGCACTGGATCGGATTATCAGCTTCTTCCCACCGGAGCACCACGCACAGATCTGGATGGATCTGTCACTGAACCTGAAAGCTATCGTGGCGCAGCAGTTGCTACCAACCAAAGATGGCAAGGGCCGTCGCGCGGTAGTTGAAGTTATGATCAACACTCCACTGGTTCAGGACCTGATCCGCAAAGGTGAAGTACATGAGCTGAAAGAAGTGATCAAGAAGTCCACCAACCTCGGCATGCAGACCTTTGATCAGGCGCTCTACAATGAATACAACGCCGGCACCATTAACTACGATGTAGCGCTGGCCCACGCTGATTCTGCCAACGATCTGCGACTGATGATCAAACTGAACTCCGACACCAACCCGGATATTGAGGGAGGCGTCGACGATACCTCCTTCTTCCTGCAGGACGATGAAGACTTCCTGCATAACGAAGGTGAGCTGGATGTGAAGGGGATGTGATTCTCCTGGCTTTCAAAAAAGCGCCGTTGGCGCTTTTTTTGTGCCTGGAGAATGAGTAGCTGGACCGGTAAGCAAAGCTTACCTCGCTCGTGGCTAGACGGAATGCAGAACATTCCTTGCTGGAAAAACCATGTCTGTGGCTATCAGGAGAAAATCGGCACGGGGACGTGCCTCGCTACATGGGAATGCCGCTATCCATTGTAGCGAGCGACGCCCTCGTCGCGATTAATCTCTTGTGCCTCTGAAATTGATTGGATGTTGAGCGCTTTACGAGATTGGAATGCAGACAACTAGTTGTCTGCCCAGAGATATTTTCTATCGAAATAAAAAAGCGCCAAATGGCGCTTTTTTGCTTTTTCTAGCTACTAGCCACGAGCGAGGCTGGCTAAGCCAGCCGGTCTAGCCACGGCCGTTCCTTACTCCCCTTCAAACACAACTGCCCCATCCAGCAGCGTGTACTTAACCACACCCTTCAACTCATGTCCGAGGAACGGCGTATTCACCCCGGCAGAGCGGCTGTTCTCCTCGGTCAGGGTCCAGCTGGCTTCCG
The DNA here is from genome assembly GCA_025800245.1 of Amphritea sp. Lineage (GTDB taxonomy): Bacteria > Pseudomonadota > Gammaproteobacteria > Pseudomonadales > Balneatricaceae > Amphritea. The sequence goes on from JAOXSA010000351.1 coordinate 7,826, forward strand.
GATCGAAGATACAGATATCGGCTGGCTTGCCTTCGCCCAGAGTGCCCAGTTCCAGTCCCAGTACTTCTGCCGGTCCGGAGGTCAGTTTGCTGAGCATCTGTGGCATGTCGACCAGGCCCTGCTCGACCAGCATCAGTGACAGGGACAGCAGAGTCTCAACACCGGTCATACCCGGTTCTGTGGCCGCGAATGGTGCCTGCTTAGCGGCCAGTTCGTGAGGCTGGTGATCGGAGCAGATTGCCTGGAAACCATCGGTCAGTAGAGCCTGGCGCAGGCCTGCACGGTCCAGCTGGCTGCGCAGAGGTGGAATCAGGTGGAAATTCGGATTGAAGCCGCTGACGTTCTCGTCGGTCAGCAGCAGGTTCTGGATAGCGATATCGGCGGTGACATTCAGGCCGCGGTCGCGGGCTTCCATCACCATCTTCACCGAGCGTTCGCAGGACAGCTGGCCGAAGTGGGCACGGACGCCGGTCTGCTCGATCAACAGCAGGCAGCGTGCGACTTCGATGGTTTCTGCGGTTTCCGGAATACCGTTCAGACCCAGGCGGGTACAGGTGGTGTCGTCGTGCATTGCACCGCCAGCCGCCAGTTCAGCATCCTGTGCCTGGAACATCACCAGCAGGTCATGGGTCGCTGCGTACTCGAGACAGCGGGCCATAATCAGCGAACTGGAGATCGGTTCACGGACGTTGGTAAACGCGACGCAACCAGCCTGCTGCAGGGCGTGCATCGGACTCAGCTGTTCGCCAGCCAGGCCCTGAGTCAGGGCGCCCATCGGCAGTACCCGGGTTTTACCGGCCTGCTGCGCGAGATCCTGAATCAGATCAACCACTGCAGTGTTATCGGCAATCGGTTTGGTGGTGGGCGGTGTGCACAGGGTGGTGATACCACCAGCTGCTGCAGCTGCAGTTTCGCTGGCAATGTTACCTTTGCGGGTATAACCCGGCTCTCGCAGATTAGCGCACAGATCGATCAGGCCCGGGCTGACAATCAGACCGGTTGCATCGATAGTCTGGTCAGCGCTGAAGCCTGCAGGTGCAGCGCCGATGGCGCTGATGGTACCGTTACTGATGTAGAGATCAGCAATCTGGTCCAGTTCGTTAGCCGGATCGATAATGCGACCGCCCTGAATTTTAATATTCATGCTGTATCCCTTATTCACTATCAGTTTCACTGCTGGATGGTCCGGCGTTCTGTTCGGTCATCTGACCGCTCATGGACATCGACATCACCGCCATCCGTACCGCAATACCGTTGGTGACCTGTTTCAGGATCAGGGATTTTGGCCCGTCGGCAACCGCTGTTTCGATCTCAACACCACGGTTGATCGGACCCGGGTGCATAACGATGGAATCCGGGTGGGTCAGCTTGAGCTTCTCTTCGGTCAGACCGTAGAGTTTGTAGAATTCGGCTTCGCTTGGCAGCAGGGCGCTCTGCATACGTTCTTTCTGCAGGCGCAGCATCATCACTACGTCGACATCTTTCAGACCCTGGTTCATATCGGTGTAGACCTTCACGCCCAGCGCTTCAATATGACGCGGCAGCAGAGTGGTCGGTGCGATCACGCGGATCTCAGCGGCACCCAGAGTACGCAGTGCGTGGATCTGAGAGCGAGCTACCCGGGAGTGCAGAATATCACCGACGATAGCGACCACAAGGGGCTCAAAGCTGCCTTTGTGCTGGCGGATGGTGAGCATATCCAGCATTGCCTGAGTCGGGTGGGCGTGACGGCCGTCACCGGCGTTGATCACTGCCACATTCGGCGTTACGTTTTGGGCAATATAGTGTGCTGCACCGCTATCGGAGTGACGTACCACGAACATATCTGAGTGCATCGCTTCCATGGTCATCAGGGTGTCTTTCAGGGTTTCACCCTTGGATGTGGAAGAGGTTTTAATATTCAGGTTCAGCACGTCCGCAGACAGACGCTTGGCAGCCAGTTCAAAGGTGCTGGCAGTACGGGTACTGGCTTCGAAGAACAGGTTGACCACGGTTTTACCGCGCAGCAGTGGTACCTTTTTGACCTGTTGGGCGCTCATATCGACGAAAGAGTCCGCCGTATCGAGAATCTCGGTCAGTAGCTCGCGGCTGAGGCTCTCGGTGGTGAGAAAGTGCTTTAACTGACCGGCGCTGTTGAGCTGGATCAGATTAGGATCTTGTTGTTCAAACATGAGGATGTCCGGCAGTTAATTAAAGTGAAGGCTTCTTACGGATTTCCAGCGCCAGCGGCTCGGGGCCAGTCAGCTTAACCTGCTCATCCGGACCCAGTGCCAGGGTGTCACCGGTGATATCTGCCTGGATCGGCAGTTCACGGCGGTTCAGATCCAGCAGGGTGACCAGAGTGATAGAAGCCGGGCGGCCGTAGTCGAAGAGTTCATTCATCGCTGCGCGGATAGTACGGCCGCTCATAATGACGTCATCCACCAGAATAATATGTCGGTCTTCAGTGGCGTTGGGCAGCACCGATGGTTGCACCTTTGGATTCAGACCGGCACGGGAAAAATCATCCCGGTAAAAGGAGATATCCAGCGTTCCCAGGGGTGAACTCAGATCCAGCTGTTGATGCAGCCGCTCCGCCAGCCAGACACCGCCGGTGCGGATACCGATCATCATCGGATTGTCGATCTGCTTCGCTTTGATCAGGGTGGCGAGGTCCGCCGCGATTTTTTCCAGCAGGTTATCTACTTTAATGACGCCCGATACCATAAAGGTCCTCCAGTCGGGTTGCGCTTGGAATCAGCTGATCGGATTCGAACCAGCTTTCCAGTATCAGCTGGGCGGCGATGCCATCCACTGAATTTTGTTTGAAGTTGCTGCTGCCGCCACGGCCAAGACTGATCTGCTTGGCTTCCCGGGTAGAGAGCCGTTCATCCATCAGATAGCAGGGTATCTTACTGCGTTCCTGCAGCCGGTTGGCAAACTTGCGTGCCCGGCGGGCCATATCGCTTATAGTGCCGTCCATATTCAGGGGGATGCCGATTACCAGTGCAACCGGTTGCCACTCCTGAATCAGGGAATCAAGGATCGCCCAGTCAGGAATACCGTCACGGGCACTGATGGGTGCTAAAGGTGAAGCTGTGCAGGTGACCGTCTGGCCGGCGGCAATGCCGATCCGTGAGGTCCCGAAATCAAACCCGAGAACGGGTCCTGAGGGTAGGCTCATTCCGCAGTCTTATGTTGGCTAAGCGTGTCCACTCTGGCTGGTCAGAAGATCAAGGTTGACCCCCAGAATTGCTGCGGCCGCCTGCAATCGTTCAGCGGCCGGAATGGCGAATAGTATATCTGAATCTGCCGGGCAACTTAACCACACGTTATCGCTTAATTCCTGTTCCAGCTGTCCGCTGCCCCAGCCAGCATAACCGAGTGCCACCAGATAGTTTTCCGGACCGTCGCCACTGGCGATATTTTCCAGAATATCCACTGAGGTGGTAAGAGTCAGTTCACTGTTGATATGCAGGGAGGAGGCGAATTGCTGCTCCATCGGGCTGTGCAGAATAAAGCCGCGGTCATTCTGTACCGGACCGCCGCTGTAGACCGGAACGTTGCCGAAGCTATCTGCATTGGCAAGCTCCAGATGTTCGAACAGTTCAGAAAGAGGCATCTCCAGAGGCCGGTTGACTACAATGCCCATGGCACCGTTTTCGTTGTGGTCGCAGATATAGGTGACGGTATGATCGAAATTCTGGTCATCCATGTGCGGCATCGAGATCAGGAAGTGACCCTGCAGTGTGCCGGGAGTATAGGGAAAGTGCTTGAACGGCTGCATCTTGATACCTGCTGCGCGGTGACACTGCGCGAAGATAATATGTCTTAAGTCTTAGTATACCTGAGCGGTTTTCTCAAACTTCCAGGTACGGATGATTTCCAGAATATCGGTGGTTTTGCGCATCTCAACCGGGAAGGGCTGGAAGGGAGCGGCCAGCTGCACGATACGTACAGCGGCATCATCAAGGATTTTACTGCCGGAAGACTGGGTGATCAGAATTTCTTTAACGCTGCCGTCTGCCTGGATCGAAACCATCATTCTTAGTTTGCCGTAAAGCTTGTTGCGACGGGCTTCGTCCGGATAGTTCAGGTTACCCACAGACTCGATTTTCCGCCGCCAGTTTTCCAGATAGACTGCATCATCATGGCTACGGGTTGAGGCTGAGTTGATCCGTTTAACCCGTGGCCGTTTAGCATACTCCTGCTGCTGGAATTCCAGTTGTGCTTCAAGACTGGCGATTTCCAGACTACGAGCCAGTAACGACTTTGAGCTGCCCGGAGCAGGCGGAGGTGGGGCGGCTTTGCTCTGTGATTCCGGTTGTGGGGAAACCTTACGCTGCTGCTGGGTTTTGGTTGCCAGAACCGGTTGGGTACTGGCCTTCACCTCTTTACGGGCTTCCTGTTTCTCGGGAGCTGGTTCAGATTGCTGCACCGGAGTCGGTGTCGGTGTGCTTATCTGCGGTGGTGCTTTCGGCTGCAGCGGTGCGGTTTCTTTTATATCCCGGTCCTGAAAGTCGGCCTGTTCCCGGGTTGATGGCAGCGCTTTCTCTTCCAGCTGGCCGCTGCCCTGCTGATTTTCCTGCGCGATAAAGTCCGCCTCTTCCGGTGCCTGTTCGCTCTTGTACTGCGCCAGGGTGACTTCCAGAGTCTGAGGTGGTGGCGGGCTCTGGGAGAGGGTGAAGCCAATACCCAGAATTGCCGCCGCGTGGACTGCCACCGCCAGAAACAGGGTAAAGCCGAGCCGGTCGCCGGCTGATACCGCAGCGACAGCTTTACTCATGATCTGTTCCTGACATTTGATTCACGGATGGCTGAACTCCGGTTTCAGCGGTTCTGCAGTTTCTGCTCGATAACATCCATCAGCTGCATGCCGATATCCAGACCAAACTGATCATCCAGTTCGCGGATACAGGTCGGACTGGTGACGTTCACTTCAGTCAGATAGTCGCCGATGACGTCCAGACCTGCGAACAGAATACCCTGTGCTTTCAGGGTCGGTCCGACCTGATCAGCGATCCAGAGTTCACGGTCGGTCAGAGCGCGGCCTTCACCACGGCCACCGGCGGCCAGATTGCCGCGTACTTCGCCATTGGTCGGAATACGGGACAGGCCATAAGGGACCGGTTCGCCGTTGACCAGCAGGATACGCTTGTCACCGTCGACAATCTCCGGCAGGTATTTCTGCGCCATGATCGTTTCGGTGCCCATCTTGGTCAGGGTCTCAATGATTACACCCAGATTGACCCCCTCTTCCTGAATACGGAAGATCGATGTGCCGCCCATGCCATCCAGCGGCTTGAAAATCACATCTTTATACTCAGCGTGGAAGTCACGCAGCAGATCTTCACGGCGGGTCACCAGTACCGGCGGGCAGCACTGCGGGAAGTGGGTAGCAAAGATCTTTTCGTTGTAGTCACGCAGCGCCTGTGGGCGATTCACCATCAGGGTGTTTCCGGAGGCCGCAGCCAGCTCCAGCAGGTGCGTGGTGTAGATAAATTCGTTGTCGAACGGTGGATCCTTACGCATCAGCACCACATCCAGATTATCCAGCTCCTGAATCTGGTAGTCTTCGCGTTCGAACCACTTGTCCGGGTTCATATCGACAGTCATCGGTGCCATCTTCGCCAGCACTTTGCCATCCCGCAGATAGACATCTTTCTGCTCCATGTACCAGATCTGCCAGCCCTTACGCTGTGCAGCCCAGAGCATTGCCAGTGAGCTGTCTTTCTTGAAACTGATGGACTCAATCGGGTCCATAATGATGCCGAGTTTAACTGTCATCTGAAAACCTTAACTACGTTCAATTGACTGGATTCTACCTGTGAGTGCCTGCGACGACTAGCCCAGATCGCCCCACAAGTACTGCAGTATCGACAGCGCTGCGACCGGAGCTGTCTCAGTACGGAACACCCGCGGGCCAAAGGCCACCGGTTTAAAGCCTGCCGCCAGCGCCTGTTCCACTTCCGCTTCACTCAGACCACCTTCAGGACCGACCAGAAGAGCGACCGACTGCGGTGCTTCGAAATCCCCCAGCGGTTGCTCGGTATGATGGTGCAGCACCAGCTTCAGGTCGGCTTCAACGGTGTTGATCCAGTCCAGAAGCGATTGCGGTGAAGCAATTTCTGGGACATCACAACGCAGGCTTTGTTCACAGGCGCTGATCGCCACCTGCTGCCAGTGCTGGCGGCGCTTGTCCTGGCGCTCGCTATTGAGCCTGACTTCGCAACGCTCGGAGAACAGCGGGGTCATTGTTGCCATGCCCAGTTCGGTGGCTTTCTGTACCGCATAGTCCATCCGCTCACCCCGGGAAATGCTCTGACCGATGCTGATTTTCAGTGGTGAGATCCGTGCCGGTTGCGCTGCGGACAGGACCTTAGCGGTCACGCTACGCTTGGCGACTTCGGTCAGTTCGGCCAGGTATTCCTGACCGTCACCATTAAACAGCTGAATCTGTTCTCCGGCACGCATCCGCAGGGCACGGGAAACATGCTGAGTGGTGCTGTCGCCGAGACTGATGCTGACATCGGTGCTGAGCGGTTGCGGTTCGTAGAAGCGGGGTATTCTCATAGTCGCTATTTGCCGATAGTGATTTTGCGGTTATGGCGGTCATTATGCCGATTTAGCGCAGATAAAAAAAAGGCAAAGCATCACACAATGAGTGTTTTTACTCTGCCTTTCCTGTTTCCGGGTTATCCATAGTGGCCCGGAATCGATTTTTTTACAGGCCAGCCGCTGCGCGCAGTTCGTCTGCCTTGTCTGTTTTTTCCCAGGTGAATGCTGTGAAGGTCTCGTTGCCTACAGTCATTTCGTATGGGTTGTGACCGAAGTGGCCGTAAGCCGCAGTCTGACGGTACATCGGGTGCAGCAGATCCAGCATCTTAGTGATCGCGTAAGGACGCAGATCGAAGTGGTTGCGGATCAGCTCGATGATCTTGTCATCAGCGATCTTGCCGGTACCGAAGGTGTTGATAGAAACAGATGTAGGCTCTGCAACACCGATGGCGTAGGACACCTGGATCTCGCACTTATCAGCCAGACCAGCAGCAACCACGTTCTTAGCCACGTAACGACCTGCGTAAGCAGCAGAACGGTCAACCTTGGATGGATCCTTACCGGAGAACGCACCGCCGCCGTGACGAGCCATGCCGCCGTAGGTGTCAACGATGATCTTACGGCCGGTCAGACCGCAGTCGCCTACAGGGCCGCCGATAACGAAGTTGCCGGTTGGGTTGATGTGGAATTTGGTGTTGGCATCGATCCATTCAGCCGGCAGGGTGTGCTTGATGATCAGCTCCATCACCGCTTCCTGCAGGTCCGCCATAGTGACATCCGGGTTGTGCTGAGTGGACAGTACAACCGCATCAACGCCTACAGGCTTGCCGTTTTCGTAACGGAAAGTTACCTGGCTCTTAGCATCCGGACGCAGCCATGGCAGCAGGCCGGATTTACGCGCTTCTGCCTGACGCTCAACCAGACGGTGAGCATAGGTGATTGGCGCTGGCATCAGCACGTCAGTTTCGTTGCTGGCATAGCCAAACATCAGGCCCTGGTCGCCGGCGCCCTGATCTTCAGGCTTGGCACGGTCAACACCCTGGTTAATGTCCGGAGACTGTTTACCGATGATGTTGATCACACCACAGGTTTCACCGTCGTAACCGACTTCGGAAGAGGTGTAACCGATATCGCAGATCACGCCACGTACCAGCGCTTCCAGGTCAACCCAGGCAGAGGTGGTGATCTCACCAGAAACAACAGCAACACCGGTTTTTACCAGTGTTTCACAAGCAACACGGGCGTGCTTGTCTTCGGCGATAATCGCATCCAGAACCGCATCGGAGATCTGGTCTGCAATTTTATCCGGATGACCTTCAGAGACAGATTCTGAAGTAAACAGGCTGTATTCGCTCATTTCGCGTATTCAATCCTAACTTAAGGGTATAAGGAACTGCTGCTGATGAATAACCAGAGCATAAGAATGGCGGCTATTTTAATCGTCTTACCGGGTGATTGCATGACTTCTTTCAACTAATCGGTGAATTTTTTCACTTTTTCCATGAAATGCGCTCATTTTTGGCATTTTATCGTCAATAACGTTTGAAGCTGATGGGCGGTTGCGAGAAAATAGCCGCCTATTTTTTGCCGCCATTTCCGATTGTTCCAATTGCTGAGGCTCACAAGGCCGCAACAGCAGATTGAGTAGCGGAACTGACGAACACTTTTTAATCTCAACTTGGGTTTCACCCCTGGAGTGAATGAATGTCCTCGCGTCGAGAACTTGCCAATGCTATTCGTGCCCTGAGTATGGACGCTGTCCAGCAGGCTAAATCCGGTCACCCTGGTGCGCCGATGGGTATGGCAGATATCGCTGAAGTACTCTGGAACGATTTTCTGAAGCACAACCCGGCTAATCCACACTGGATGGATCGTGACCGTTTCGTGCTGTCGAATGGCCACGGTTCTATGCTGATCTACAGCCTGCTGCACCTGAGCGGCTACGATCTGTCTATCGAAGACATCAAGAACTTCCGTCAACTGCACTCCAAGACTGCTGGTCACCCTGAGTACGGTTACGCACCAGGCGTTGAAACCACCACTGGCCCGCTGGGTCAGGGCATCACTAACGCAGTGGGCTTCGCGATTGCTGAGAAATCTCTGGCAGCGCAGTTCAACCGCGATGGTCACGAAATTATCGATCACCACACTTACGCATTCCTGGGCGATGGCTGCCTGATGGAAGGTATCTCCCACGAGGCTTGCTCACTGGCGGGTACCCTGGGTCTGGGTAAACTGATCGCGTTCTACGACGACAACGGCATCTCCATCGACGGTGAAGTGGAAGGCTGGTTCACCGATGACACGCCGAAGCGTTTTGAATCTTACGGCTGGCAGGTTATTCCAGCGGTTGACGGTCACGATGCTGAGCAGATCAAAGCGGCGATCGAAGCGGCGCAGGACAATGAAGATCAGCCAACCCTGATCTGCTGCAAGACCATCATCGGTTTCGGTTCGCCGAACAAGCAGGGTAAAGAGGATTGTCACGGCGCGCCTCTGGGTGAAGAAGAGATCGCACTGGCTCGTAAAGAACTGGGCTGGGAGCACGACTCTTTTGTTATCCCTGAAGATATCGCTTCTGAATGGAGCGCGCTGGAGTCCGGCAAAGTACTGGAAAACGAATGGGAAGAGCGTTTCGCTGAGTACAGCAAAGCTTACCCGGAAGAAGCTCGCGAGCTGATCCGTCGTTTCCAGGGCGAACTGCCAGCTGACTTCTCTGCCAATGCTGATGCATACATCAAAGAACTGCAGGAAAAAGGTGAGACTATCGCATCTCGTAAAGCGTCTCAGAATGCACTGAATGCATACGGCCCGATGCTGCCAGAACTGATGGGCGGCTCTGCTGACCTGGCCGGTTCTAACCTGACCCTGTGGTCTGGTGCCAAAGGCGTAGCGAAAGACGATGCATCCGGTAACTACCTGTTCTACGGCGTACGTGAATTCGGTATGTCTGCGATCATGAACGGTATCGCGCTGCACGGCGGTTTCATCCCTTACGGTGCAACCTTCCTGGTATTCATGGAGTACGCCCGTAACGCACTGCGTATGGCGGCTTTGATGAAGCAGCGTGCAATCCACGTTTACACTCACGACTCTATCGGTCTGGGTGAAGACGGTCCTACGCACCAGCCGATCGAACAGATCGCTAACCTGCGTCACACTCCGAACATGAGCACCTGGCGTCCGGCAGATGCGGTTGAATCCGCGGTGGCGTGGAAGTGTGCTCTGGAGCGTGCTGACGGCCCGACTGCTATGATCTTCTCCCGTCAGAACCTGCCACATCAGGCACGTACTGACGAGCAACTGGCGAACATCGCGCGCGGTGGTTACATCCTGCGTGACACTGACGGTACTCCGGATGCGATCATCATCGCGACCGGTTCCGAAGTGGATCTGGCGATGCAGTCTGCTGAAGCACTGGCTGCAGAAGGTAAGCAGGTACGTGTTGTATCTATGCCTGCGACCGATCTGTTTGATAAGCAGGATGCAGAGTACCGTGAAGCGGTTCTGCCAGCAGCAGTGACCGCCCGTGTTGCTGTGGAAGCAGCGCAAGCTGACTACTGGTACAAGTATGTTGGCCTGAACGGTGCTATCGTCGGTATGACCACCTTCGGTGAGTCTGCACCGGCCGGTGAGCTGTTCAAGCTGTTCGGCTTCACCGTTGAGAACGTTGTTGAGAAAGTGAAGTCTGTTCTGTAACAGCACCTCACAAAAAAAGGCCAACCCACTGTGTTGGCCTTTTTTGATTAAGCGGTAATCATTCTGGATAACCGTTTATCTGATAACCCCAGCTTTGATGAACTGGTTTGATGAGCTGATTTTATGAGCGAGTCGATGAGCTACAGAGTTGCCATTAACGGCTACGGCCGGATCGGACAAAGTGTACTGCGTGCTATCTATGAGAGCGGTTTTCGCGATCAGATGCAGGTGGTGGCGCTGAATGAACTGTCTGATATTGATACAGTTACCTATCTGACCCGCTATGACACCACCCATGGGCGCTTCCCGCTGCCGGTGGATCATAACGGCCGGGAACTGCTTATCAATGGCGATACGATTCAGGTCCTCAGCGAAGAAGATCCTGACTGTCTGCCCTGGGCTGAGCTGGATATCGATCTGGTACTGGAGTGCTCTGGCTCTTTCAGCGATCGTGATACCGCGATGCTGCATATAAACAGTGGCGCGAAGAAGCTGTTGTTTTCGCAGCCAGCCCATCCGGATGTCGATGCCACTATTATTTACGGCTATAACCAGCAACTGCTGGCGGCTGATCAACAGGTGGTCGCGGCGGGTTCCTGTACCACCAACTGTATTGTCCCGGTTCTGGATCTGCTGCACCGAGAGCTGAATATTATCAGCGGTGTCACCACCACTATTCACTCGGCGATGAACGATCAGCCGGTGATCGACAGCTACCATCAGACCGATCTGCGTCTGACCCGTAGCGCCATGCATTCCATTATTCCGGTGGATACCGGACTGAATACCGGTATCGAGCGTCTGCTGCCTGAGCTGAAAGGCAAGTTTGAATCCCTGCACGTGCGGGTACCGACCATTAATGTATCGGTACTGGATATCTCCCTGAATGTCGCTACTGATACCTCGGCGGAGCAGGTGAATGAGATTCTGCGTCAGGCCGCGCAGGGGCCGTTAAAGGGACTATTGGGTTATACCGAGGAGCCCCATGCTTCGGTAGACTTCAACCGCGATTCCCGCTCCGGCATTGTCGATGGCACACAGACACGGGTCAGTGGTCAGCGGATGATCAAGCTGATGTGCTGGTTCGATAATGAATGGGGCTTTGCCAACCGTATGCTG
>JAOXSA010000358.1 GCA_025800245.1 Amphritea sp.
TATTTATTACCGACTAATATAACTTTCTGATGGCTATTTGCAACTGAATCACGTACAAATAACAGCCTGATCACCGCATAATACAAGGGGTTGAGCCCATGAACCGTGAATATTTCGACCAGCCTGTAGACCGCCTTTCCACCTCCAGCCAGAAGTGGGAGAAGTACCGCGATACCGACATTCTGCCGATGTGGGTAGCCGATACTGACTTTATGGCTCCCACCGAGGTGATCGAAGCCCTACAGGCACGTATCAGTCACGGTATTTTTGGCTACACCAATACCCCTGCCGAGCTGAACCGGCAGGTCATCGAGCGGATGCAGCAGCTCTACAACTGGCAGGTAGAGGCTGACTGGATTGTCTGGCTACCGGGTCTGGTATGCGGGCTGCACCTGGCTTGTCGCAGCACCGGTGCTTCTGAGACCAGCGTAGCAACTGCCAAACCTGTTTATCCACCGTTTATGTCGGCGCCAAGGCTGTCAGATCGCAGCCTGATTACAATTCCGATGCAACAACAGGATAACCGCTGGCTGATCGATTTTGCTGCGCTGGAAAGTTCAATCGACAGCGACACTGAACTGCTGCTGTTCTGCAACCCACACAACCCGGGTGGTACCGTGTATCGTCGTGAAGAACTGGAAACGCTGGCAGAGATATGTGTACGCCACGAACTGACCGTCTGCTCCGATGAGATCCACTGTGACCTGATACTCGAACCGGGCCTTAAACATATCCCGCTGGCATCGCTGAATGAAACGATCGGGCAGCGCACCATTACCCTGATGGCCCCAAGCAAAACCTTCAATATTGCAGGACTGGGTTGCTCATTCGCTATTATCCCGGATGCTACGCTGCGTAAGCAGTTTACTCAGGTGAAAAAAGGCATCGTACCGGACGTTAATCTGCTGGGTTATACCGCAGCGCTGGCGGCTTATACCGACGGCGACCGTTGGCTTGAAGAACAACTGGATTACCTGCGCGGTAACCGTGATTATCTGGTTGAGCAGATAAACCAGATTCCGGGACTGAAACTGAATCCGGTGGAAGCGACCTATCTGGCCTGGATCGATGTCTCAGCGGCTAAGCTGGAGAACCCTGCCCACTTCTTTGAACAGGCGGGTGTGGGTATGTCACCGGGCCGTGATTTCGGTGATGACCGCTTTATGCGATTAAACTTCGGCTGCCCGAAAGAAACCCTGGAAGAAGCGGTAACCCGTATTCGTCGTGCCATGCTGAACCACCTGCCAGGTGGCTGATCACACTGATGCAGCAACCTTTAAACACACTTATTGCCAGCCTGCCCTGGTATGATCTGCCAGGCAGCGCCCTGGCGCTTGATGCTTTCTGGAACCGACTCAGGGAGCAGCTCTGCCTGCAGCATCCGGATCTGCAGCAACGACTCCCGAATCAGTTAGACCGTGAGACAGGCCTTGAGCGTCAGTGGAACAGCGCCGGACTGATCCTGAGCCAGTGCTGCGGCCCGGATCTGTTTCGCCCGGATACACCTGAACTGGAAGTGATCGCCCGCCCGGTATTCAGCGCTCTGGATTGCGAAGCGGGATACTACTACAGCCACATTATCGGTCGTACAGACAAGCTCAGTGACGAACTGAGAGTTGTGGCCAACGGCCCGACATCCCGGTCCGGTTTTATCGCCCTACAGGAATGGCTACAACAGCAGGGTATCGAACCTGCCCGGCTGCTTTTCAGCGGCTCTCATCAACAGAGCCTGTTATGGATAAAAGAGGGCCGGGCTGATCTGGCCGCGATTGATGCACATAGCTGGCACTGGTTAAAGGACGATACACTGGCCATTCTGGATCGAACCGAAACAGCGCCGACACCACCCTATGTAATGCACCACCAGAGCCCGGTCAGCGCAGAATCCATGCGTAAGACGCTGGGAGTTGTGCTGCTACAGAATACCAACGAGATCGGGATCTCAGGCCTGTTACCGAGTGACAAAGCGCTGTATCAGGCTTGTGCGATCAGGCCCTCGGGAACGGCAGCGCAATCACCTGATCAATCCGGTCTGTTTCCAGCACCAGCATAACCAGTCGATCCACTCCCATCGCCACACCAGAGCAATCGGGCATACCGGCCTGCAGTGCATCCACCAGCAACTGGTCTGTTGGCCGCTGTGGTAGCCCTTCTTCAGCGCGTTGCTGAATATTCTGCTGAAAGCGTCGGGCCTGTTCGGCGGCATCGGTCAGCTCATGATAACCATTGGCGACCTCAACCCCGCCAATAAACAGCTCAAAGCGGCTGGCAACCGCGTCACCCTCAGCATTCTGCGATACCCTTGCTAACGCGGCCTGAGAAGCCGGATAGTCATACACAAATACCGCCCCCAGTTCAGTTAACTGCGGTTCAATCACATGCGACATCAGTAAGTTCAGCCAGTTATCCCGGTTGTCATCCTCAAACTCCAACTCGATATGCTGGCGGGTGATGGCTGCAAGCTCAGCAGCAGTGGCGCGATAAGGATTAATCTGAAGAAAACGCTGGAACAACTCGCCATAGCTGAAACGTTGCCACAGCAGCTTTTTCAATACCAAACTGACCAACGCCTGCACCTCATCCATCAACTGACTCAGCGACATATCCGGCCGGTACCATTCCAGCATGGTAAATTCCGGATTATGGCGTTTGCCTGATTCACCGTTACGGAATGCCTTGCAGATCTGGTAGATTGCACCGCTGCCAGAGCAGAGCAGTCGCTTCATCGCATATTCCGGTGAGCTCTGCAGATAGCGGGCGCTTTCCTGCTGTTCCGGAACAGGGTGATAGCGGCATTCGATTGTATCGATATAAGGATCACTAACCGCTGCCTGAGTCATCAGCGGGGTCTCTACTTCCAACACATCCCGTTGGGCAAAAAACGCTCTGATCTGCGCCAGTATTTCCGCCCGCCTGCGCAGATTCTCAACCGGTGCCGTCGCCCGCCACTGTTCAGTCATCAGGTTCATCTGTTAAACCGTTTTAATCCTGTACTTCAGATACAAAAATGACAGCCGGAGCTGCCATTCTGAGATCAAAATTGCATTGAATGCGTTACGAGCGCAGTAAAAGCAAGGCATAACCAGTTGTGGAAACGGAGCTTAGTAAGCTAAGTGAGTATTTCATAACTGGTTATAACGCAGCTATTACAAGCGCAGTAGCATTCAAACAATTTTTAAGCGCGGGATACATACTCGCCGGTACGGGTATCAATCTTCAGCACTTCGCCCTCTTCGATGAACAGTGGTACGCGTACCACAGCACCGGATTGCAGAGTCGCTGGCTTAGAACCGCCCTGAGCCGTGTCACCTTTCAGACCCGGGTCAGTTTCAGTGACCTGCAGTTCGACAAAGTTTGGCGGGGTCACAGAGATAGGGTTGCCGTTAAACAGAGTTACCTGGCAAACATCCTGCTCTTTCAGCCACAGGTGAGTATCACCAATCGCAGTCTGATCCGCAGCCACCTGCTCGTAAGTGTTCGGATCCATGAAGTGCCACATCTCACCGTCGTTGTACAGATACTCCATATCAGTATCCATCACATCAGCACCCTCTACGCTATCACCGGACTTAAAGGTGCGTTCCCAGGTACGGCCAGACATCAGGTTCTTCAGTTTCACACGGGTGAAGGCCTGACCTTTACCCGGTTTTACGAATTCAACATCAACCATGGAGCAAGGATCACCATCGATCATCACTTTCAGGCCGTTTTTAAACTGGTTGGTAGAATAGTTTGCCATAACAATCTCGAAACAAATTGGAATCAGGCTTCAGCGCCGCAAAATTGACAGACATTCTACTTGAAAGGAGAATGCGAGCAAAATTTCCGGCGAAATTAATCCAATCTAAGCACTTAACTTAAGCATTTTCAGCTATTTTTATGACCTCACCTGTACGGCTGCCAGATCACTGGCAAACACTTCTGAGCCAGACTCTCTCCAGCCCTGCAGAGCTGTTTCGTTATCTGGAGATATCTGATGCGGATAGCCAACGCTTACTGGAAGACGCCAATGCAGCCAGTCTGGAATTCGCACTGCGTATTCCCAGACCCTGGCTAGACCGGATCGAGAAAGGCAACCTGAACGATCCACTGTTGCGTCAGGTATTGCCGCTGGGCGAAGAACTGAAAGATGTCCCCGGGTATGTCAGCGATCCACTGGCTGAAATGGAGAGTAATCCTCATAACGGCCTGATCCATAAATACAAAGGCCGGGTACTGATCATTCTCACCAGCGCCTGCGCTATCAATTGCCGTTACTGTTTCCGCCGTCACTTTCCCTATGAGGATAATCGACTTGGTCCGGATCAGTGGCAACAGGTGCTGACTTACCTGCAAGATACGACAAGCGTCTCAGAAGTCATTTTCTCCGGTGGCGACCCGCTTGTCTCCAGCGACAAGCGGCTACAGCAGATGATCAGCGATCTGGAACAGATCCCTCACCTGCAACGGTTACGGATTCATACCCGTCTGCCAGTCGTTCTGCCACAAAGAGTGACCCGCGAATTGTGTCAGATTCTGCAAAACAGCCGCCTGCAGACCGTCGTCGTTGTTCACAGCAACCATGCCAATGAGATCGATCAGGACGTAACCAATGCAGTTACAGGTCTCAGACAGGCAGGTGTGACGGTACTGAATCAGGCAGTATTGTTGCGGGGCGTGAATGATTCAGTGCAGGCATTGAAATCGCTCAGCGAAACATTGTTC
>JAOXSA010000386.1 GCA_025800245.1 Amphritea sp.
CTTCGCTAAAAATCGCTGCGGCTTCTAACATGGGTAGGTATTCGGGCAAAGCCCAAATTGCTGATAACCACCTACTGAAGTAGGTGGTTTAGGGCTGAAAACAAAAAACGCGCCATCAGGCGCGTTTTTCTAATAAAGACAGTGCAGACACTGTCTGATATATAAGCTTACAGCTTGTCAGCGTTCTCGCTCAGGTAAGCCGCAACACCTGCTGGGGAAGCGTCCATACCTTTGTCACCTTCAGTCCAGCCAGCCGGGCAAACTTCACCGTGCTCCTGGTGGAATGCCAGCGCGTCAACCATACGCAGCATCTCGTCAACGTTACGACCCAGTGGCAGATCGTTAACAACCTGGTGACGTACCAGACCGTCTTCGTCGATCAGGAAAGAACCACGGAAAGCAACGCCGCCTTCAGATTCAACGTCATAAGACTGGCAGATGCTGTGAGTCATGTCAGCTACCAGAGTGTAGTTAACAGGACCGATACCACCCTGATCTACAGGGGTGTTACGCCATGCGTTGTGAGAGAAGTGAGAATCGATAGAAACACCGATTACTTCAACGTTGCGCTTTTTGAACTCTTCAATACGGTGATCAAAAGCCAGCAGCTCAGAAGGACAAACAAAGGTGAAGTCCAGTGGGTAGAAGAACACAACAGCCTTCTTACCTTTAGTTGCTTCAGACAGAGTGAAAGCATCAACGATGTCGCCGTTACCCAGTACCGCTGGTGCTGTAAAGTCCGGAGCCTGCTTACCTACTAATACGCCCATTTTTTTCTCCATTTAAAGTAAAGCGTTAAACGCAAAACATCAGAATATTCAAAGTGCAGATAGAGTAACTGCACCCTGAGAATAACACTAATAAAAGACAACTATCTTACTGATAAAGTCTGGCTATAAATAGCAGATTAAGCTTCGTCGCCCTGCTCTGCAGCCACTTCGTCAATCATCTGCTGCAGCTCACCACTGGCAGCCATCTCAGTAACGATATCGCAACCACCGATCAGCTCGCCCTTGATCCACAGCTGTGGGAAAGTCGGCCAGTTCGCATACTTTGGCAGTTCAGCGCGGATCTCTGGCGCTTCCAGAATATTGACGAAAGCAAAACGAGCGCCACAAGCCATTACTGCTTCAACTGTACGGGACGAGAAACCACACTGTGGGAAACGCGGCGTACCTTTCATGTACAGCAGGATATCGTTGGATTCGATCTGTTCTTTAATAGTATCAACAACGCTCATGAGTCTACCTATGTTATCGCTCTTGTCCCGTTTGACGGGCTATATCATTGAAAGATGGGAAGCCTAGCATAAACCCGATCAATTTACTCGGATAAATGTTTCAGGCCCTGATTTCTGTCAACCAGACCGGCCCCGCTTCCTGTATCCCTATATATGGGGACAATATCCCCAAACACAACCATCTCAGGTTTCTTGCCAATTCCCCAACAAGCCCCTAGAATGGCTTGTTTTCCGTTCGGCAGCCTCCGGATAACTGCAACATGAGCGCCTTCTGTTAATAGATACACAGCGCGCCGCAGACATCCTGGCTGCCTTTTGCTTTGCAAATGAGGGAGACAGATGTCTACACAGCCCGTAATGAACACCTATTCGCGCCTGTCCGTAGCGTTCGACCACGGAGAGGGTTGTTGGCTGTATGATACCGACGGCAACAAATACCTGGATGCACTCAGTGGTATTGCTGTATGCGGTCTGGGTCATGCTCATCCGGCGGTCACTACTGCTATCAGTGAACAGGCCAGCCAACTGATTCATACATCCAATCTGTACACTATTCCCCTGCAAGAGCAACTGGCCCGACGACTGACCCAGATCTCCGGCATGGACAGCGTATTCTTCGGCAACTCCGGTGCTGAAGCCAACGAAGCCGCAATCAAGCTGGCGCGTCGTTATGGTCACCAGAAAGGTATCGAAAAGCCTGTCACTATTGTGATGGAAGGTTCCTTCCATGGCCGCACCATGGCAACCCTGAGCGCGACCGGCAACCGCTCAGCCCAAGCCGGTTTTGAACCGCTGGTCAGCGGCTTTGTGCGCGCGCCTTTCAATGACGTGGAAGCGGTACGCAACATTATCAGCAACAATCCGAACGTAGTCGCGATTCTGGTTGAACCGGTTCAGGGTGAAGGCGGTGTTGTTATCCCGGCAGATGACTACCTGAACAACCTTCGCGAACTGTGCGATGCTAACGACATGCTGCTGATGCTGGATGAGGTACAAACCGGCAACGGCCGTACCGGCAGCTACTTCGCATTCCAGCAGAATGGCATTACTCCGGATGTGCTGACTACCGCGAAAGGTCTGGGTAACGGTGTTCCGATTGGCGCCTGCCTGGCGAAAGGCAAAGCAGCAGAAACCCTGTCACCGGGCACTCACGGTTCCACCTATGGCGGTAACCCTCTGTGCTGCGCAGCTGCGCTGGCAGTAGTGGAAACCATCACCAACGAGAAGCTGGATCAGCGAGCAAAAGAGCTGGGCGATAAAATAGTTGAAGGCTTCCGCGCCCAGCTGGGTGATGCCGGTTACGTTAAAGAGATCCGCAACAAAGGTCTGATGATCGCCATTGAACTGAACGAAGCTGGCGCTGAGCTGGCCGTGCTGTCGAAAGTAAAAGGCGTACTCCTGAATATCACCGGCGGCGGTAAAGTTGTACGTATGCTGCCACCACTGATCATGAGCGACACTGAAGCAGAACTGCTGGTCAATACAGTGTCCCGGATTATTAAAGTCTACATGGCTGACGAATAAGTGAGTAAGAGGCCAGTGACGGCCTCAGATTGAATTATGACTACAAGACATTTTCTTACCCTGCTGGACCTGTCGCCAGAGGAACTGAACACACTGATTCACCGGGCGGTTGAGCTGAAGCAGATCCGCAACAATGGTGATATTTACGAGCCGCTGAAGAACCAGGTAATGGCGATGATTTTTGAAAAGTCATCCACACGTACCCGCGTCTCTTTTGAAGCGGGTATGGCGCAGTTTGGTGGCCATGCACTGTTCCTGTCTCCCCGTGACACTCAGCTGGGTCGCGGTGAGCCGATTGAAGACAGTGCCCGGGTAATCTCCAGCATGTGTGACGTAGTAATGATCCGTACCTTCGATCACAACACTGTTGAGACCTTTGCTGCAAACTCAAAAGTACCGGTTATCAATGCACTGACCGACGATTACCACCCGTGTCAGTTACTGGCCGATATGCAGACCTTCCTGGAGCATCGCGGTGCAATCAAAGGCAAGACCGTGACCTGGATCGGTGATGGCAACAACATGTGCCACTCATATATCAATGCTGCGCGCCAGTTTGACTTCAAACTGCAGATCGCCTGTCCTGAAGGGTTCGCCCCCAATACAGAGCTGGTTGCAGCTAACAGTGATCGCGTCACCATCTACCGCACCCCGGAAGAAGCGGTCAAAGGCAGCCATCTGATTGTTACTGACGTCTGGGCTTCTATGGGCCAGGAAGAAGAGCAGAAAGAGCGCGAACAGGCCTTTACCGGTTATCAGGTCACCCCTGAACTGATGGATCAGGCTGAGAGTGATGCTATCTTCATGCACTGCCTGCCAGCTCACCGTGGCGAAGAAGTTAGCGCGGAGATGATGGATGACCCACGCTCGGTTGTGTTTGACGAAGCCGAAAACCGTCTGCATGCACAAAAAGCCCTGCTGGAATTTCTGATGGTCAGCTGATCCGGAAGACGCCTCCTGAAAAAAGCCAGTCTCCAGGACTGGCTTTTTTATTGTGGCACGCGCCTTCAGTTGAGCAGAATTCATACTATAATCAGACTCAGGTCGCACTTTTCCATTCGGGAGGTCATATGATTGAACTTCGACATCTGAAAACCTTATCTGCACTCAGGGATGCGGGCAGTCTGGTAGAAGCTGCCGAACGAATTCATCTGACTCA
Source organism: Amphritea sp. (assembly GCA_025800245.1). Classification (GTDB taxonomy): domain Bacteria; phylum Pseudomonadota; class Gammaproteobacteria; order Pseudomonadales; family Balneatricaceae; genus Amphritea. Next base: position 3,924 of record JAOXSA010000386.1, read on the forward strand.
ATCTGCCCTGTCACATCAGATCAAAGACCTGGAAGACCGGCTCGACTGCTCCCTTTTTATCCGTAAGACCAAACCAATCTGTTTCACCAGCGCTGGCCAGCGAATTCTCGCCCTCGCAGATGATGTTCTGCCAATGATTCGTAATGCTGAGCGGGACATTGCCCGCCTGGCGGGCGGCGAAGCCGGGCGCTTGAATATCTGTATAGAGTGCCACAGCTGCTTTGACTGGCTAATGCCAACAATCGACCACTTCCGACAGAACTGGCCTGAAGTAGAAATGGATCTGACCACCGGCTTCAGCTTTCAGCCTTTACCGGCTCTTGCCCGGGGCGATTTGGATCTGGTGGTGACGGCTGACCCGGAAGAACGCAGCGGCATCGCTTACCTGCCTCTGTTCTCCTATGAATCAGTCCTGGCGATGAGCAAACAGCATCAACTAGTGGCCCGCAAAGCGATTCAGCCTGAAGATCTGGAGCAGCAGACTCTGATTACCTATCCGGTCGAGCAACACCGTCTGGATGTCTTCAAGCACTTTCTGGATCCTGCCGGGGTTGAACCTGCAGATGTCCGCACTTCTGAACTCACCGTCATGATCATGCAGCTTGTTGCCAGTGGCCGGGGCGTTTCCGCTTTACCGAACTGGGCGATTCATCAGTACATCGAGCAGGACTACATCACCTCCCGACCTCTGGGAGAAAAAGGCGTCTGGTGTACACTCTTTGCAGCCGTTCGTGAAGATCAGAAAGATGCTGACTTTATGGTCGATTTTCTCAATACTGCCAAGGAGATTACTTTCCGTAATCTGTCCGGCATTAAATCAGCCTGAGTAGCCCCGATTGCATATCAAGCGCCTCGGCACTGCCGAACAGCCCTCCTGTATTCTCTATCTGCCAAACGCTCCACAATGGGAAGCAGATTCAGCCCTGAACATTCCTGACCTGATCGCCGCAAATGGCAATCACTGGCGTAAGATTATGACCATTTTCGCCAAGCTTCAGAGCCCTGATGAAAACTGGCGTGAATACCGGGATAAAGATCTTCTGAGAGAAGCAGAACTGATCAGCTTTGAGAACAAGCTGATAAACAGCCCGACAGCCTTTCATCTGATTGCGGGAAAAGCCAGCTGGGAGCGGCTGGGCTATAACCCTGATGAATTCGAACTGCTGGATAACAAACAGCGCCTATACAGAAAAGGGCGTGTTTTTCTAACGCCCTACCCGGATTATCGCCAGTTCCCTAATCTTCTGATCGAACAACTGAGAACGCTACTGAACAGAACCACCACCGGCTGATTCCCCGATATATAATCAGACCTGTGCTGCCTGCCACTCATCCAGCACTTCCTGAGCCGCCCTGAAAGCTTCCTGGGCCGCAGGAGCACCACAATAGACAACCGAGTGCAGCAACACCTCCTGAATTTCTTCTGGTGTGCAACCATTATTCAGCGCACCACGAACATGGCCTTTCAGCTCCGTCGGCGCTTTCAATGCGGCCAGCATCGCAATCGTTACCAGCGAACGAGTGCTACGCGGCAAGCCATCGCGCTGCCAGGTGCTGCCCCAGGCATGCTCATTGATCCAGTCCTGCAAAGGCGCGGTCAGCTCGGTGGTATTATCCTGCGCCCGCTTTACAAACTTCTCCCCCATGACCTCAGTGCGTACTTTTAAACCATTCTCTCTATCTTGCTCAGACATTATTTAATCCAGAATATTATTGTTGCTATTAAAACGAACCCACACAGCTTCTCAGAGGAAAGCTGCTGAAACGAAACGCCACTAACATCTCACAGTTCGGCCACTTTATCTGTACAAAAAACACACAAATATAACTTTTATCCAGTACATTTTTTGTACAACTATAGCTACACTGTGTCGTAGCGTAATCGCGACAAGCACTCTGAAACTACCTAAAACAAAAATAAGAGGGTCGGGTAATGACGACTAAAGGGATTTGGCTGGCAGCACTCGCTACAGCTCTCACCACCAGTATTGCTCACGCAAACACCAACAAACCGGATGACGACTCAGTGCATTTATGGGGGCCATGGGAAACTCTGGCAACAGCCGCTGGCGGCCGGGAAGAGATCCGCAGTATTACTTTCCGCTATGACAATAATGGTAACTTCACAGACAGCATTAATTTTGTTGCTGAGGTCGATGATCAGACCGATGAACGCTTCTATGGCGTGATCAGCCAGCAGCAGAACATTATGTACCTGCGAATGATGCCCGGTACAAATAACAGAGAACGGATCACATCAGCAGACCTGAGTTATAACAACGCAGAAATTGTTTATAACTTCACCGGAGATCGGGGATTAAGCGATTCCGATTCACTGGAATATCGATACAACGGAGACACTACGCTTTTCTATGGCGATTATGAAGCGCCTCTTGAGAAAGGCGAACAGTTAGCGGCTCTTCGAATCTTCGGGCCTCCGGGTATACGATCATGCGCCCCGGCCGAATGCGCCACCATTACGGAATATGAAGATGGCAATTTTTTCCGTGGAACGACCAAAACAACTCAGACGCTAATGAATAATCAGGGAATCATGGGCGATGACCGCCAATATATGCCCTACCAGAATACAGTAACGGCGTCATTTATTGCCGGTAATGTTTCCAGCCTCAGCGCTATCAATGAACTACAGAGCATTCAGAACCTGGCCCGGGATCAGATCCTGAGGTTTAACGGCAACATGTTTAACTCCGGCTTTGTTAATCTCAGAGTGAATATTTCCGCTGCCAGTTGGAGCGGAGACTTTCATACATTTACGAAAAACTTCGGCCGTCTGGAAGTTCAGAATGGCACCATATCGGGTGCCGATCTGTCAGGCAGTGTGACTGGCGGTATGTATAACCCGCAAGTCAGTGGCAAAGTGGAAGCCAGCTTCTTTGGCTCACAAGCGAAAACCATAGGCGGTGCAATTGAAGCGACTCGCCCGGCTGGCGAAGGTAACAGCCGGTTTGTTGACGTATTCAAAGCCGATCTTTGTGAAGGATGCGGCGACGGCGCTTAAGAAGCGATTTGATTAAAAAAGCCCCAAACGGGGCTTTTTTTAATCATCGAGCACAAACATCATACAAAAAAATAAAAAAATATATATTTAAAACAATAGGTTAAACTACCAATAAAAACACAATTGAACAAAAAACAACCACATGTCATAATTACACTTATAAGAAGCAGCATGGATGTGCTTATGTTTTAACTACGATGATTGAGCGGGGGGCTCTCCAGCGTAGGTAAAGGACATAACCATGAACAAGACAATTATCACCGCTGTAGCCCTGGCTCTTGGCACCTCATCGACTGTTTTTGCGAACACATCTGAAGACGACTCAGTTAACAGCTGGGGCCCATGGTCCACTCTGGCAACTGCTGCTGGTCCTGTAGCAGGGCCGACACCTACTATTGATCCGTTATCAATCCGTATCGATAGTAATACCAACTTTACAGAAGCATCGCCTTTCCAAGCTGAAGTGACTGAAACAGATGATGGATCCCGTTCATATGCAGCCATCCGCAGTACACACAGAAGATCTGACCGTGAGCTGCGCTACCGACTGCTGAGTTCAATTGATACCACTGTTTCAAATCCTGATAACCCAACACTAGGGAAAATCTCTGTGACCGATGAGTATGGCAACAGCCCGGAGACCTCGCCCGAATGGGGGACCGCGAAACAAAGCGGAGACTGGACTTATTATCAGTTTGAAAACAGACGCGGCAAAAAAAGAAACATTTCTCGCTACAAAGAAGAAACTAACGATGACTACACACTGATCGACGCACGCACACACAGAGCCGGAGTCGATCAGTATCGCGCGGCGGTTATCAGCGGTACAGCGAGCAGTATTGAATCAATCCAGGCACTGGGTAACACGGTTCGTGGCACTCTGAAGTACACTGGACGCCTGCAGAACTCCAACAGACCGGTCAGACACCTGACGGTGAATTTTACCGACAGTACATGGAGTGCGCACTTTAAGGCTAATGAGGGCTTTAACAACATTCGGGTGAACGATGGCGCAATCAATGGTGCGACACTGACAGCCACTCAGGACAACATAAGCCTTACTGGTAGCAAAGTGAATCTGACATCAGGTTCAGTGAACGCAAGCTTCCTCGGAAATACAGCAAGCACAATTGGTGGCATAGTGGATGTTTCCGGCACACTGGGCGAAGACAAACGACGCTTTGTGGATGTGTTCGCTGTCGACTGTGGAAAATGTGGATCAGTACCGGCTGAACTGTAATATTTCTTTGTATTATTCATTAAAGGGGCCAATGGTCCCTTTTTTCTTGACCTGCACCCTTACCACTCCCTCCAATCACCGTTAAACTATGCGCTTTAGAAATATTTCCCTTTAGAGCGACATTTTTGATGGAAAACTGGTCTCCCGACAGCTGGAAAAGCAAACCAATTCTGCAACAGCCGGAATACCCGGATAGCAGCGCAGTAAAAAAAGTAGAAGATGAACTGGCACTGATGCCACCACTGGTATTTGCCGGTGAAGTACGCTCATTGCAAAAGCAGTTGGCTGATGTTGCTTCCGGTCAGGCATTTCTGCTGCAGGGCGGTGATTGTGCTGAAAGCTTTGCTGAATTTAACGCGACCAATATCCGCGATACCTTTCAGGTTATGCTGCAGATGGCGGTGGTAATGACCTTCGCTGGCAGTTGCCCGGTTGTTAAAGTAGCCCGTATCGCTGGCCAGTATGCGAAACCACGCTCCGCGGGTACTGAAACAGTCGATGGCATCGAACTGCCAAGCTATCGCGGCGATATCATTAATGACATCGCGTTCAATGCCGCCTCCCGTACACCGGACCCGGAACGACTGGTAAAAGCTTACCATCAGGCAACTTCTACCCTGAACCTGCTGAGAGCGTTTGCGCAGGGTGGTTTTGCTGATCTGCACAAAGTACATCAGTGGAATCTGAGCTTTGTGGAAAAGAGCCCGCAGAGCGAAAAGTATCAGCACCTGGCCAAACAGATCGATGATACGCTTGCCTTCATGGAAGCCTGTGGCATCCGCAGCAGTAATGTACCGCAACTGAAAGAGACCTCACTGTACACGTCTCACGAGGCACTACTGCTGAACTACGAACAGGCACTGACCCGTCAGGATAGCCTGACCAACCGCTGGTACGACTGCTCCGCGCACATGCTGTGGATTGGAGATCGTACCCGTCAACTGGACGGTGCGCACATCGAATTCCTGCGTGGCGTAGAAAACCCGGTTGGCGTAAAAGTCGGCCCGACTATGCAGCCGGACGAACTGATTCAACTGATTGATGCGCTGAACCCGGATAACCTGCCTGGCCGTCTGACGCTGATCAGCCGTATGGGAGCTGACAAAATCACTGAGCATCTGCCAGCACTGGTACGCCGCGTCAAAGAGGAAGGCCGTAAGGTGGTCTGGAGCTCAGACCCGATGCACGGTAACACCATCAAAGCCAGCAGTGGTTACAAGACCCGCAGCGTTGACAGCATTCTGAAAGAGATGAAAGGCTTCTTCGAAGTGCACCGCGCTGAAGGTACTTACGCCGGTGGTGTGCACTTTGAAATGACCGGTCAGAATGTTACCGAATGTATCGGTGGGGCTTACCGTATTACAGAAGAGGGGCTGGCGGATCGCTACCACACTCACTGTGATCCGCGTCTGAACGCTGATCAGGCACTGGAACTGGCGTTCCTGATCGCTGATACCCTGAAGCAGGCACGTGGCCGCTGATGCACCGCTATCAGCAACTGCATCAGCTCTTGCTGGATATTGAAGCTGAGATGCGGGCCTGGTCGCTCTGGACCGCAGTCTCTCCTTCGCCTGAAGCGCTGTCCAGCCAGCAGCCCTTCTGTGTCGATACCATGCACTTCTGGGAGTGGGTACAGTGGCTTATGCTGCCCCGCTTTCAGGTGATGATTGATTCCCGCCAGCCGCTGCCCAATGGCAGCAATATGTTACCGATGGCCGAGCAGGCCCTGCTCCACAGCAAGGTAAAAAGCAGCAAACTGCTGGATTATTTCGCTGAGCTGGATCAACTGCTGTCAGTACAACACTGACAGCAGCCTTCATTTTTACTCAGTCAGCAAGCCGTCCAGTACGATCTGGTTATAGCCCACAACACCCACCACTTCACCGTTCTGCAGTACTGGCGCATTGGACAGGCCAAAATTATCAAACAGGCGTGCGCAGTAACGAACATCCATCTGCGGATCAACGCCGATCACCGGCTTACTCATCACTTCATAAACGTTCACACGTTCCGGTGAACGATCCTGCGCCAGCACTTTCTTGGCGATATCAGACAGCAGCAGAATACCGTATTCGTCATCCTCGTTACGCTTATTGATCAGCAGCACAGAGGCCTGCTTATCTTTGAAAATACTGATCGCTTCACGAATGGTGATCAGGCCATCCACCATCGCGTAGTCCTGGCTCATTACATCCCTGGCACGAACAATTTTGCGCTCACTCATATCTCTTCCTCGACTACATTAGTCAGCGTTTCAATCTGATGGGCAACGCCCACAGCATCTTCCACATCCAGTTGAATTGCGATCCCCTGGCCTGGTTCTTCATCAAAACCGGCTACCGCAGAGATCGTTTCCAGAATCTTCCGACTCAGGTGCTCCTCAACAATAAACAGCACCACATCACGCTGGGTTTCCAGCGTCAGACCAAAGAACGTTTTGGTTTTGTTTACCCCTTCACCGCGGGCGTTATTAATCACGGTAGCCCCGGTTGCACCGGCTTCCCGTGCCGCTTTCATTACTTTGTCGGTTTTCGAGTCTTCGACAAAGACCACTAACAGTTTGAAGTGCATAACCGCATCCTATTACTGATTAACCTGTTCCGCCTGCTGCCGTTTCTGACGATCACGCCGGGCCACCCACTCGGTCATCTGGGCATACCCCATCACAGTGATCATCGGGAACAGACTGGCAAACGCAATCAGTCCAAATCCATCGATCAACGCACTGCGCCCCGGCACAGTGCTGGCAAGTCCTAACCCCAGTGCCGCCACCAGCGGCACGGTCACAGTCGACGTTGTTACTCCACCGGAGTCATAAGCCAGTGGCACAATCATCTTCGGTGCAAAGAATGTCTGGATCACAACGAATACATAGCCACTGATAATGAACCAGTGAATCGGGTAACCGGTCACAATTCGCCAGGTCCCCAGGCTGATCCCTACGGCAACACCCAGTGCAACCGCAAGACGCAATCCCCACACACCGATAGCGCCACCGGATACCTCATTCGCTTTAATCGCAACGGCAATCAGCGACGGTTCTGCAATCGTGGTACTGGCACCGATAGCAAAGGCAAAAATATACACCCAGTAGTAGTCTGACCAGTGCAGTACTTCGCCGATATTCTCCAGACCACCGCGAATAAATTCCGGATTAGTGAGCTGCTGCGCCATCAGTTCACCGATCGGGAACAGAGCTTTCTCCAACCCCAACAGGAACAGCGCCAATCCAAGAATCACATAGCCAAAGCCGATGATGACCTTTTTCAGATTCGGGATTCGCCGTCTGATAACCAGCAACTGGAATCCAAAGATAATAATCGCAATCGGGATAACATCCTTGATCGTCGACAACAGAATGGTCCAGAGTTCGTGTAGCAGTTCCATCAGATCACCATTCCATAAGCCATAACAAAGATCATCGGCGTCAGCGAGGCGAATGCGATCAGGCCAAAGCCATCAATCATTGGATTTCGCCCTTCAATGGATGAAGCCAACCCGACCCCCAGCGCGGTTACCAGCGGCACCGTAATCGTAGAGGTTGTGACTCCGCCGGAGTCATATGCAATGCCGATAATTTCACGGGGGGCAAAACCAGTCATGATTACCACCAGCAGATAACCGACCATAATCATGTAGTGAATCGGCCAGCCTTTAAGAATGCGAAGTACACCAATAACAATCGCCAGCCCTACCGAGAAAGCTACGGTATAACGCAGACCGGATGCATAGCTGATCATCGATGCTTCAGTTGCCTCAATCATCCCGCCTTCAGCAGCCACTTTAGCGGCCTCTGCGGCCACTGCTATCAGTGCTGGCTCCGCAACGGTGGTGCCAAACCCCAATGAAAAGGCAAAGATCATCAGCCACATCACACTACCCTTGCGGGCAAAAGCATGGGCCAGGGTTTCACCAATCGGGAACAACCCCATTTCAAGGCCATAAATAAAGAATGTCAGACCTGCAACCACGCAGAGCAACCCGGTCACAAGACCGATAAAATCGGGCACCGGCTGTTGTAGTACAAAGATCTGAAAAAATGCGATAACCAGAACAATTGGCAGGAGATCCCGCAGACTGCCAACCATGGAGTTTCCGAGTGCAAGCAAGGCGTTACGCAACTGAACTTCCTTATTATTGTGAAAGATTGAGGCCGGATTGAGGCATAACAGAATACTCTAGCAGCACTCTGTAACAGGTTAGTTAAATACCTACTTTTTACACCTGTATAATATAAAAAACGCAAGCCTCGAGACAGTTAATCTGCCACCAGTTTAGTGAGCTTCTTGCTTCTGGCTAAACTCTGTCTATCCCTCCTTCAGGCTGGTAAAATGCCTGACCTTATCCACATCCCTGATCAGGCATTTTTGTATGGCGCACTTTGAAACCCTTGTCGACTTTATCCGTCAGACCGAAGCACAATTCCGGATATTTGATATGGGGCGCTGCATCAGCAAACTGTCGCCGGACACCTTCCACAAAGTTGAGATGGGCCATATTCCGTATCCGGCGCCATTTCTTCATCAGGCCTGGATCGCCATTCTGATGTGGAATCCGAGACAGGCCGAAGAGAATGTCGTCTGGTTCCTGAAACTGCCGCTGGATGAACAGGGTTTTCTGGTTCAGGCTGCCCGGGACGACTTCCTTAACCGTCTGCTGCAGAATCTGAGCAACAGTATGGGCAAAGGCCCGCTGGATCAGCCCACTGAGCCGGAAGAGTACCGTGACGCCCTGAAAGATAATCCTTTCTCTTTCACGCCGGATCAGGAAAAGATGGCAGCGTTTCATGCCACCGCAACACTGACGACCCGCCAACCGGCATCCTCTTATTATCCGGCAGCGAAAGCCTACTTCTCAGGCCAACAAGCTCTGGAGAGCTGGAGCGAACTGGGCTATCAGGGCATTGCTGATTTTGTTATCCGCCATGAAGAAGATACTAATGAAACCGATCTGGCCGACCGTTTCGCTGGACTGCCGGATACACCACTGGAAGCTGCCTGTACATTTCTGGAACATATCCAGCCCGGTGAAGCACTGAGCCAGGCTATCATGTCCCGCCTTGAAGCAGCGCTAAAAAGTGAGAGCGCCAGCGCCAACCAGATTGGTGCGCTGATCCGTGCAGTTTCGCGCTGCCCGGACACTGAGGCAAAAGCTGAGTTACTCAGCAAGGTACTGCAGCATCAGTACAGCTCTGATCCGGAAGTAATCGCGGCGCTGGCCAGTCGTTGCTGGAGCACACTGCAATTCCCCGAGCTACTGGGCTTGTTCCTGGAAAAACTGGCTGTGAACGAAGCTGGCCAGGCTTGTTTTAACCGGGTCATGGCCGATCTGATGTTTATCCCTACGCTGCGGGCTCTGTCACTGCAGAAATTCCGCTCGCCGGAGCGTAGTGAAGCACTGAGCAAAGCCATTGGCGGCATGTTTGGCGACGGTTTTATCTGAATAGAGACAAATACCGGACATTAAAAAGCCCTGCATAGCAGGGCTTTTTGTTAAGAGCCATCTCTCAGTAAGATTTTGTAACCGACAAATTATACTGATATCGGTCATAATCAAATGTATCCACATTCGATTCATTCTTGGTGTAACTGACTGAGCCGTTCAGGGACAGCTCATTTTCAAACTCATAGATCATACCCAGTTGCAGCTGACGCTCAGTTTCATCGCGTTTGATATCAAACACGGGTTCATTGCCGTCGTATTCTGAGCGAGATTCGCTGTAACGGGCAAAAGTCAGCGCTTCAGGCTTGAACTGCCAGTTAGCACCAATAAATATCTCATTACCGGTGTAGGTATAACGACCAATCTCTGCATCGTTGCTAAACAGCTTTAATCCGCCCTGCACGGCAACCGTATTGTTGTTATACCCCTTACCCAGAGAAACACCTGCGGCATAGTACTCAGCATCCCTCTGCTCATCATCAGACTGCTTGAAGTTACGCTTAGTCGCTTCAAATGATGTGGTCAGCTCAACATTATCACCCAGCGACCAGGTCAGAGTAGGCTGCACCCCAATATAGTGCGCCAGCAGATTATCGCCCAGGAAAATACTGTCGAACACGATCGGTGCTGAACCCCGGAAACTACCATTGGTCACGACAGCCGGCCCGGTACGAAAAGACAGCACCCCCAGATCAAACTCACCTTCGGTATCATGAGTACGGTTATAAACAGCAGCTCCACTCTGCCACAGCAACAACCCGGTATTCTCACCAATCTGCATCCGCTTATCGGTACGGTAAGAGTGATCCAGACCAAGAGATATCACATAGGCAAAGTCTTCTACTGGCTGACCACTGATTAACGGTACAAGCTGGCCACCAACATTTACAACATCATTCCGGGGTCCGATATTCACATTGGTATCGTAGAGCAGCCCCGCAGAAGCCGTAAATTTTGTAGTATGACCCGGCAGCAGACTATCAGAATCACTCTTAACCTGCGCTAGGAATGCAAGAATTGAGATACGTACATTATCCGGGGTATTCGGATCATCCAGAACCTTCTGCGCTTCCGCCTCTGCTTCTTCAAACTGCAGAGTTTGCAGGTAAGCAACCGCCAGCTCGAGACGTGCCCGATTCAGGGAAGGTTCGTTACTCAGAATTGTCTGAAACGACTCAATCGCGGAGTAAGGTTTTCCGTCCTCACGTTCCTGCATGCCTTTCTTAAAAAATTCTTCCGCGTTAAACGCCTCATCGTCAGCAGCCGTCGCAGGCAATGAAATCATCCCAACAGCCATTGCCAGAAGATATCCCGACCCTTTCATCATTGTTCGAGTCATATACGGCCCCCACCGATAATCATGTATAGCGGACAATTTTATACACCCGAGCTATTGTTTACAAATTACACAATAGTCAGATCTGCAATCACCTGGCTAACCAAACTGAGCACTCTGTTAGTTTCAAGTTCTATACATAACCGCCGATTCAGTTAACCTGAACGATTATTATCCGGATCCGATACTGAATGATGGCAGGCCAGAGTACACTGTTTTCCCGACAACTTATTGCAGTGATTTTCCTGGTCACCGGCAGTGCTTTCTGTCAGATCAGCTATGCAGGCATTTTCAATTACTCTGAACTGCCACAGAAAGAGCTGAACCGGGCTCCCCACTGGCTGAGAATGATGGATCGCCATCTGAGAGAAGATCAGCCTGAAGTCTTCTGTCTTGAGCAGGGACCACAGATCTGTGAGCTGTATAACTGGTATCAATTTCTGGGCAGTATCAGAGAGCTTCCTCCCCGTCAGAAACTGGAACAGGTCAACCGATACGCCAATCAGCATCCCTATATTCTGGATATCAATAATTACGGTGTTGAGGATTACTGGGCAATTCTGCGTGAATTCCTTACCCTGAGTGGAGACTGTGAAGACTATTCACTGACCAAATATTTCTCCTTGCGGGAACTGGGCTTCAACCCTGATCAGATGCGCATCGTAGCGCTGCAGGATACTAACCTGAGAATAGCCCACGCAGTGCTGGCGGTAGAGTTTCAGGGCGAAACACTGATTCTGGACAATCAGTCAGAGCAGATTCTTCCTGACCGTGAGATTCTGCATTATGCTCCGTTATACTCGGTAAATGAGCAACAGTGGTGGATGCATCTGCCCGGATAAATGGATATTGATTAAATGAAACGTCCCCTGCTTTTAGGACTCCTGACATTACTCTGCATTGTTGCCGGCAGCTTTTCGCTGATTGGATATCTGACCGGACAGGAAGAGCAGCGCACGCGCCAACAATGGGAGATTACCCTGCGTAGCCTGGCAGATCAGCAGGGAGGACAGATCGGCCTGTGGTTACAGACACAGCAGGAACAGCTCACGACTATCAGTCAGAATGATTCCATGCGGTTGTATATACAACGACTGCTGGAGCAACAGGATGAAGGGCAGACCGAGCTGGCACAGCTCGCTTTTATCCGAAATATGATGATCAACTCTGCCAGACAACTGAACTATGAGCCTGCCAGTAGTGAAATCGGTGCAAACATCAGACAAACAGCCGGAGCTTCACTGGGGTTTTATAGCGCTGGGGGGAGATTACTGTCAGGCAATGCCGGCGATCAACTGAGCCAATCAGCCGTACTGAAGACCTTCCAACAGGTCGTTGAGTCACAATCATCTCAGATCTCTCCGGTCTGGCAATCCGAAGGCGTCAGCCTGATTGCGATTATCGTTCCGATTATGGGATTACCCGCCTTTAATACCGAAGCTACTATGTTGGGAGCAATCGTAGGTATAAAACCTTTTAACCAGACGATTGATCCCTTGTTACGCAATTCGATTCTGAGTATTGATAGCCTCGAAAGTGCCATTGCCCAGACGGAAGATGAACGCAGTGTGTTTATCACGCCTCTCAGGGATGGCAGTCAGCCTTTCAGTCGTACAGTGACACTTCCTGACCACTTGTTGCAACAAGCCGGTAGCTCGATGGTTGACGGTCAGAACTATGAAGGCCGGAACACCCTGCTGGTCAGCCATCTGATCCCGGACACGTCACTGCAACTGCTGGTGCAGGTCAGTCGTTCTGAAGCCCTGAAAGACAGTCAGGTATATAAAGCCTTTATCCAGACCCTTGTTATTCTTGCCGCTCTGCTGATACTGGCACTGATCTATGCGGCATGGTGGTACGGTCAGGTACTGCAGCACAGCCGAAGCAACAGCCTGATAACCGAACAGAAAAACCGCATCGCCTATCAGAGCACACTACTCTCTGCGATCAACGATAATATCAGTGACGCGATCCTGATCACTGATCAGCATCGCAATACGCTGTTCATCAATAAAACCCTGGCCGATAAGCTGATGCTGAATGCCGATGATGCTAACGGAAAAAGTATTGCTGCCCTGCTTGGAAGTAATTACGCCGATCAGCTGGAACCTCTGATTAACCAGGCAATAGACCGACAGCAGAGCGTTACTGAAGAACAGGACCTGACCTTCAGAGACACTGAAGGACATTTTCATATAACCGCAGTACCTATTGAATATCAGCAGACCAGTGCCGCAATGGTGACCCTGCATGACATCACCAGTGCTGCCCGCAGCCAGAAGCAGCAGAGTGAGCTACAACAGCAGATAATCACTTCCCTGATGAATGCAATTGACCTGCATGACCCTTATTCTGCAAATCATTCGGCGAAGACCTCAGTGCTGGCCAAAGCAATTGCGGAAGAGATGCAATTAAATAAGGCGGATACACAGACCCTCAACGTGGCCGCTAATCTCTGCAACCTGGGTAAGCTGTTTATCCCCAAAGAGCTGCTGGTCAAAACCGGCCCACTGACGGACGAAGAGAAAGAAACCATTCAGTCAGAAGTTATCCATACCCACCGTATTCTGGAGGGCATCACCTTTGATGGCCCTGTGATGGAAACTATTCTGCAGAAATATGAATATCTGGACGGTAGCGGCAACGCCGGGATGATGGGCGACGAAATCTCTCACATTGCTCGTATTCTGATTGTCGCCAACGATTTCGTTGCGATGATCAGCCCAAGAGCCTATCGCAACCATATGGAGCCACGGCAAGCGCTGGATATCATTTATCAACTGGCAGAAACCAAATATGACCGTCGGGTCATCGCCTCACTGTTCCACATAGTGGAGAACAGAATGCCGGATGAGTTACTGAACAGCTGATAAGAAAACAAAAGCCCTGCAATGCAGGGCTTTTTCGTATTCATAATTGAGCTACTGGTAATCGTCAGGTAACTGAATTGTCAGCCCCCAGCTCTCAGCGCGTTGCTGACTGGCCTGACGAAAACGCTCTCTTACACCGGTACCGACCGGCTTAGTCATATAGAACAGCAAAGTACTGGCCTGTTCAGGCGTGAGATTATTTTCCTCACCCCAGCGTTGGATAAACTCCACCAGCGTATTATCACTTTTATCTTCCAATGCGACCGGCACAGTGACCGTCAGATCTTCACCATCCCTTACCCGACGACAGAGAACCTGATAGTTGTAGCGAAAATCGGGAAACACCTGAGTTTCATCTTCAGTGCGCAACCGGAACCAGCCGGTCGCCTTCCCGGCATGATAGATAGCATCATGGGTCCAGTTATGTTGCGTTGGGTGATCGGCATTCATGCAGGCTTCAATATACGCATGTTTCGCCGCGGGCAGACCAAAGTCGCCACTCTGCTCATTCAGAATTGACAGGAACTCGGAGATCGTCGGCATCCAGGCCAGGGTTTCCTTGCACCGGTCAATTGCCGACACCAGCTCCGCTTCACCATAACCTCGCAGACTTAACGCCCACTCCCGTTTAGCAATCCGGATCTCATCCTGTGTTTCAAAACAACTCTTGAACTTATGCCCATAGATCGCCATAAAGCGGGTAAAAATTAGGTTTACTAGAACCCCTGTTTCCCGGCTAATAGGTTGCGAATGGCTTTGGCTATTTTGTCCAGTCGAGGTCGTTGACGTCCATGACTGCTGCGGTAACCCGCTGTCGTTTTTGCCTAGAATCTGTGCGGGGGTTTTCATGGTTTACACCTTTATAGCCTTCTTCAGCACGTTGTTTACGAGCATCACGGGTTTGCTTGTTAACCCACTCCCGCTTCACCCATGCCAGAAATTTCTGATCCCAGTTCGACTCTTTACGGTCTTTATCAAGCCAGTAGAGTACAAATTCATCCAGTAACTGCTCGGCAAAGTCTGCCGGAATACTGTGTCTTGGCAGCATATCAAACAATACCTGCGATGGCCGCCAGCCGAGAAACATTGAATGCAGTTTCTGGTTTTTCTCTTCGATCTCGTTGAGCCGGGAAGCAAACTCTCCCTGTGCGGTACTCTGACGACTGCGCGACCAGCCTATACTGCCACCAAAAGTCGGAGCAGGTCCGCGCGGTGTTGCAGGTTGCGCCTGATGCACACGACGGCTTATCTCGTTTCGCTCCGGCGGCTGTTCAACAACCGGCAGCTCCTGGACCACCACAGGCGGTGGCTCAGATTGCGTCTGCACAGGCGGCGACGGCTGTTCCGCATTCGGTTCCGTCAATCGGATCGCGCCACCATGACTGAACGCTGCCAGTATCATCCCCTGCTCAACCAGACTGCT
>JAOXSA010000523.1 GCA_025800245.1 Amphritea sp.
GGTTGAAAACCGGATGGCTCAGAATTTCAGTGTTGCGGATCAGATTGGCAGGAATGGACTGACTACCCGCACTCAGCTGCTGATCTATGCTGTCGATCTCCAGACCGTGGTCTGCACCGAGAATAGCCTGCCACAGATCCAGGATTTCCTGACGGCCGGTTTTTTCATCGCAGGTGATACCCAGTTTGTCTTCACCGACTTTACGCAGGTTGATTCCCAGTGCCAGAGCAGCGTTGTAAGCGTTATCACGGTCAGCACCCAGTTGCAGGGTGAGGGTATCGAACCAGCTGCTGTTTACCAGCTCAATGCCCTTGTTCTGCAAGCCGGCGGCAAGAATATCGGCCATACGATGAATACGGCTGGCGATAGTTTGCAGGCCTTGTGGGCCATGATAGGTGGCATAGAAACCGGCCATGTTGGCCAGCAGTACCTGCGCAGTACAGATATTCGATGTCGCTTTCTCACGGCGGATATGCTGTTCGCGGGTCTGCATCGCCATACGCAG
>JAOXSA010000396.1 GCA_025800245.1 Amphritea sp.
GCTGCTTCGCAGTGAATGGCTGAGCGGTCAGTAATAACGCCTTATCACGTCTGGCGTCAGACGCTGTTATGAGTATGGATTGAGGTACGCTCTCGTGCCGAAAACTCACTTCGATCGGCACGGGGACGTGCCTCGCTACAAACAGAATTGCATCGAATTACTGCTCGCTGAAGTACTGCTATATGACCGGGATAGAGTGTTGAATTGGATTGGTTAAATATTACTTTAAATCACCATAAAAATACTCTTATTGAATTTGATTCATGTTTGCTCAAAAAATGCTCGCTTTTGTTGTGGCCAGAATGTGTTTGAATAAAGTCATTCTTTTACAACGGTTCGGGTACACACACATGACTACAATTACAATTCTTGATGGCGGCCTGGGCCGTGAACTGCAACGCATCGGTGCTCCTTTTTCTCAACCACTGTGGAGTGCTCAGGCGCTGATTGAATCGCCTCAGCATGTAAAACAGGCTCATCAGAACTTCGTCGATGCTGGCGCTCGGGTTATCACCGTCAACAGCTATGCCTGCGTACCATTTCATCTGGGTGAAGCGCTGTATGCTGAACAGGGAGTAACACTGGCAGCTAAAGCGGCGCAGATCGCTTACGAAGTGGCTGAAGAGTCTGCCGATGAACTGCTGGTTGCCGGTTCTATCCCTCCGGTACAGGGCTCTTACCGCCCGGATCTGTTCGATGCCGATGCCGCTTATCAGATCGCATCCGAGCTGCTGCAGGCGCAGGAAAAGTATGTTGATATCTGGCTGGCGGAAACGGTTTCCAGCCTGGCTGAACTGGCAGTGCTGACCCGGGTATTTGAACAGACTGATAAGCCTTACATTATCTCCTTCAGTCTGGCCGATGATCTGGCGCAACCGGCTCGTCTGCGTTCAGGTGAATTGGTTAGCGATGCCGCTAAAGCTCTGATCGACACCGAAGCAGCGGGTCTGTTCTTTAACTGTTCAATCCCTGAAGTGATCGAACAGGGCATTCGGGAAGTGAATGCTGTGTTGGAAGGAACAGACAGAGAGCTGACCATTGGCGCCTACGCTAACAGCTTCTCCGCCATCAAACCGGGCCATCTGGCGAACGGCGCGCTGCAGGAAACCCGCTACTTCTCACCAAAAGAGTATCTGGAGTACGCAAAAATCTGGCAGCAACTGGGTGCCACGTTTATTGGCGGCTGCTGCGGTATTGAACCGAGCCATATTGAAGCTCTGACGGCATGGGCTAATGAGTCTAATCGTGAGGATGAAGCGGCGCTGAGTCAGGGTAAGGATACTGAACAGAGTGCGCCGACCTGGTGGAGTCTGGTTGCCTGATCTGTTTTCGTAACTGAACTTACATGACCCTGCTTGGATAACCGAAAGCAATTACAAAAAATGCCCGCATTCCTAATCGAAGCGGGCATTTTTTTGCTCGGCTTTAATGCTCGTTTTAGTCCGTCATGCGTACTAGCGCATCCACCGCCACAGCGCCTTTGCCTTTCGGGCGAACCATCAGTGGGTTGATATCCAGTTCGGTTATCTGTGACCAGTGCTCCTGCGCGAAGTCAGCCACGGCCATCACCGAATCGATGACTGCATCGATATCACCTTCCGGACGGCCACGGTAACCGCGTAGCAGTTTGATGCCTTTCAGAGATTCCAGAGCATCGCTGACTGCATTACGGTTAGTTGGCAACAGCAGGGTAGCGCTGTCATTCAGCAGGTTAACCAGAATACCCCCGGTACCGACAATCAGAGCCAGACCGAACTGATCGTCCCGCTTCAGGCCGATAATAATTTCGCCAACAGCATCACTGATCATCGGTTCGATCAGAAAGCGAAACTCCTCCAGTCCCTGATCAGTGAGGCTTTCCGCCATCTTGTGGGCGGCATCAGTCACTTCGGCTGCAGAACCCAGGTTCAGTGCAACGGCACCGGCTTCTGTCTTATGAGCCAGTTTATCGCTGACTCCTTTCATCACCACGGGATAACCCACACTGTCGGCGACACTGGCGACCTCGTGCAGTTCGGCAATATTGCCACCGGGCAGGGGCAGTCCATAGCTGGCCAGCAGTTGTTTCGAGTCCCATTCATCCAGCATGCGGTCGCTGCCTTTATTGAGCCCGGCCTGACGTAGCAGCAGTTGTTCAGGATCTTCCATCGCCTGGATTTCACGGCGGCGCTGGCCAAATTTCACCAGAGACGCGAGCGCTGAAAGACCATCTTCAGCCCCCTGCATTGGCGCGACACCGGCTTCGATCATTCGCAGACGGGCATCCTCAGGGATCAGTTCGCTAAGGTTGGACATAACAATGGTGGTTTTATTGCGCAGCTTATGCGCTGCGATCATGGCATCTACCGCTACCTGCCATTCCCGGTCACTGCCAGCTCCCGGTTTGGGGAAGTCCAGCGCCAGAATATTGGTGTCGCTGTTGCCATCCATCATGGCGCCGAAGACTTTTGTACAGTTCTCCAGATCACCCCAGATCGAAGTGTTGTAATCCAGTGGGTTACAGAGGGTTACAAAGCCCGGCAGGATAGGGCGCAGAGTGTCATGCTGAGACTGGATCAGTTCGGGTAGTGTCAGGTCCCGGGCGTCCAGACCATCGGCAAAGATGGCAGAATCCGCACCCGAGCAGGTGAGCACACCGACTCTGTTGCTGGCAGGTGGATCGCACACCGCTGCCAGCTTAAGGGTTTCCAGCAACTCGGATTGTGAGCTGACCCGCATAATGCCCAGACGGTCAAACATCGCCTGATACATATCGTCAGAACCGGCCAGTGAGCTGGTATGGCTCATAGTCAGTTGGGTGCCCAGCTCTGAGATGCCGGTTTTCAGCATCACCAGAGGCACGCCTTTCTCCAGTGCTTTGAGTGCCGCACGGCTGAAGCCTTCGATATCTTTCAGACCTTCCACATAAAAGCCGATGGCGCAGACGCTCTCGTCTTCAAGCAGAGGCTCGATGTAGTCGCCGATCTCCATCACCGCCTGGTTACCGACGCTGA
Source organism: Amphritea sp. (assembly GCA_025800245.1). GTDB lineage: Bacteria > Pseudomonadota > Gammaproteobacteria > Pseudomonadales > Balneatricaceae > Amphritea. The sequence goes on from JAOXSA010000396.1 coordinate 2,994, forward strand.
TCATATGATTGATCGGAATAGAGCGCTGCTCCATGATCAGATTCAGCGCCAGATTGCCGCTCTGGCTGACGATGGCGACGCCGCGATCATGCTTGTTACCGATCAGACGGTCCGGCCAGAGGGCAATGCCGTTGGTGAAGTTGAGCAGGCCGTAACAGTTAGGGCCAACCAGTGCCATCTCGCCGGCATTGGCTATCAACTGTTCCTGCAACTGTGCTCCCTCACCGCCAATCTCAGCAAAGCCTGCTGCATAGCATACTGCGCCACCACAGCCTTTCTCCCGCAGGTCGTTGATGGCTGACACTGTCAGTGATGCATTAACGGCTACGAATGCCGCGTCAGGGCTGGCGGGTAGATCGGCAACGCTTTTGAAGCAGGGGACGCCAGCGATCTGATCATATTTCGGGTTTACCACCCAGATATCACCCTCAAAACCAACCGCGCGGGTGTTGTGAATCGGTTCTTCCAGATTTGAACCGCCAATCATAACAATGCTTTTCGGGGCCATCAGGCGCCGCAGATTTGCTTGTCGTGACATGTTATTCACCTTTGTTTTTATTCTGATGAGCTTTTCTTAAAGACTTCGGGGAGCTGTGCTCCCCGTCGGGTGTTTACCAGGCGGTATAGATATCCATACCGCGCTTCTTGATCTGACCGCCAATGATCACGCGCTGGATCTCAGAGGTACCTTCCCAGATACGGTCAACCCGGGTGTCACGCCACAGACGCTCCACCGGTTGTTCACGCATATAACCCCGTCCGCCCATCACCTGAACCGCTTTGTCGCAAACCCGGCCAACCATTTCAGAGCAATGCAGTTTCAGTGCAGCGGCGCGGGCGTGGTTCATCTTGCGATCATTGTTCTGATCGATTTCCCAGCTCAGTCGATAAAGCATCGATTTGGCGGCCATGATCTCTACCGCCATATCCGCCAGCATGAATTCAACCGCCTGGAAGTCGCGGATCGGCTGACCGAACTGGACCCGGTTAGCGGCGTAGTTGTTAGCTTCTTCTGCGGCACGGATAGCACCACCGACACAACGGGCGGCAATACCCAGACGGGCTTCTACGAACCAGTCTTTGGTCATGTCGTAGCCCTGGCCCACTTCGCCCAGTACTTTGTCATCACCGACGAATACGTCGTTGAAAATGTACTCAGGATGCTTGAAGGCAAAATGATGGGTGTACAGTGGAGTCCGTTTCAGCTCTACCCCTGGCAGATCTTTGTCGACAAAGAATACGGTTGGCTTGTTAACGTCACCGTCCACATGGGCGTGTACCAGAATGTAGTCAGCGATATCGCCAATAGTTACAAACCATTTCTCACCGTTGATGCGCCAGCCACCGTCAACTTTATCTGCACGGGTGACACACTGAGTCGGGTCGGAGCCGGCATCGGCTTCGGTGATGGCGTAGGCATCTCGACGCAGGCCCTGGCAGGTAGGGATCAGATACTCTTCCTTCTGGGCAGGGCTGGCAAAACGCATCGGATAGGATGGGTACCAGAGCGCGTCCCAGATCGCGCCGGTGGCTTTACCCAGCTGTTCATTCAGTAGGGTCTGCTCAAAAATAGAGAACCCTTGCCCACCATCTTCCTTGCTGTGGTTAGGTGCATTGAATCCCCACTCCAGAACCTGAGCTTTTATTTTATCGTGGGTTTCCTTGCTGATGCCGTCGTTCTCTTCGCACTCCATTTCGTGCGGGAACAGCACCTGTTCTGTAAATTCTTTGGCCTTTGCCTGAAGGGCCTGATGGTCTTTGGACAAGCTGAAATCCATTGCTGAATCTCCGATACAAAATTGTTTTTTATTAGCGCTGGTTTGTGTTCCCGATCAGGTCGGGAGCGTTTTTACACAGTAGGTCAGACGGGGCTCGGGACCGTTGATAAATTCCGACGTTTTGATTCATTTATCCGCCGTAATGCCGCTTTCTTTGCACCGCAAAAAGTATGTTCAGAAAGGGATGGTCGGAATGATGCAGAGGGATGTCGGAATTGTGTAATTCGGAAATTCGTAGCGGAAAGTACTTTAGCCATGACGATAAATATAAAAAACTCCGGAGTAATTTTATGAATGCAGAACTCTCTGGCGTACGTTCTGAGGTTCGCGATGCGACCCTGATCCTGACTCTGGATCGACCCAGTGCGAATGCCATCAACAGCGATGTCAGTCGCTCGCTTTACAGTGCACTGGCGAGCTTTGAGGCTGATGATTCCCTTCAGGTAGCCATTATTACCGGCCAGGGGGAGCGTTTCTTTTCCGCCGGCTGGGATCTCAATGCCGGTGAGGCGGTCGATGAAGACCACGGTCCGGGCGGCTTTGCCGGACTGACTGAGTTTTTCGATATCACTAAACCTGTGATCGGCGCTGTGAACGGGATGGCCGTGGGTGGTGGCCTGGAACTGCTACTGGCTTGTGACCTGATTGTAGCGGCAGAACATGCTGAGTTTTTCCTGCCGGAGGGGCAGATCGGTATTGCACCGGACTCGGGTGGTGTATTCCGTTTACCAAAACGTCTGCCCCGGCCGCTGGCAATGGACATGATGCTGACTGGTAAACGCTTATCTGCTGACGAAGCATTGCGCTGGGGCATGATTAATCGGGTTGTCAGTGCCGACCGGTTACTCACTGTTGCACAGGAGATGTCTGATGCGGTACAGCGCAGTGCACCTCTGGCCCAGCGGGCAATCAAAGAGCTGGTCAACATGGGCGAGAGTCGTTCTGTAGCTGATGCATTTGTTGAGCAGCGTCAGGGTGATCTGCCCTGTTACCAGCGAATGCTGAAATCAGAAGACGCAGTGGAAGGCAGCCGGGCATTTGCTGAGCGCCGCGAGCCGGTCTGGGAAGGCTGTTAGTGATTAAGTAGGAGTATGTTATGCCTAGTTACGAGTTTGAAGGTCTGGTGCCGGTGGTCGATCCAACCGCTTATGTGCACCCTACCGCAGTACTGATTGGGGATGTGATTGTCGGTCCCGGGGTTTATGTGGGGCCGACCGCGAGTCTGCGCGGAGACTACGGACGCCTGATTCTGAAACAGGGATCGAATATTCAGGATGGTTGTATCATGCATGGATACTGCGATATGGATACGGTTGTCGAAGAAGATGGTCACATTGGTCACGGTGCAATTCTGCATGGTTGTGTGATCGGTAGAAATGCACTGGTAGGGATGAATGCGGTGGTGATGGACGGTGCCCTGATCGCAGAGGGGAGTATCGTCGCAGCGATGAGTTTTGTGAAAGCAGGGTTTCAGGGAGAGCCCCGACAGTTGCTGGTGGGATCACCGGCTAAAGCGATCCGGGAGGTGTCTGATCAGGATCTGCACTGGAAAGGCCTGAATACCCTGGAGTATCAGATGCTGGCGCAGCGCTCTGCCAGAACCATGCAGGAAGTTGAGCCTCTGGCAGCAATGGAAGCTGACCGGCCCCGGTTACAGGGCAGTACAGATGTGCAGCCGAAAATCTGATACCTGTTTCATCCGTCTAAAATGAAGCCTGTCCGTGAAAATTAGTTCGGACAGGCTTTTTATATTTATCTCCGGCGGATCTCAATGCTGCTACCGGACAGCTGGGGCATGGGCAGTTCGCTGTGGGCTTTCTGGATTTCATCAACAATGGCCTGACTGTGGGGCAGGAAAGGTGCCGCCCGGTGTTGGCTCATATCGATGTGCAGTAACATGGTTTCCATTGCCGCCAGTTCGTCGCCGGAATCGCCGTGGAACATGGTGAAGAAGACTCTCAACTTTTTACTGTCACTATCCAGTAACTGAGCTTCAACCCGCAGCGGTTCACCGAGCCCCACCTCTTGCAGGTAGTGAATCATACTCTGAATGGTGTAGATCGAAATCTGGTGCTGTTCCCGGTTTACAGCATCCACCCCGACAATATCCATCACTTTATCGATCGCCTTACTGAAAACCACCATGTAGCAGGCGTCGTTCATATGGCCGTTGTAGTCGATCCAGTCTTCGATAACCGGGCCTTCAAAGGTGAGGAGTTTATCTGTCATTTTTATTGTTCCTGTTATTGATCACGCATAGGCAAGCAGCCTTCAGATTCAATGCTAAAGAGCGGGCGGTGAAGCAATTTGAAATAAAACGAATAAAAGTGGATTAAATGCGATGTCTCCTGGTCGTGTTGAGGTTTATTCAAAAAGCCTTCGCAAATTTGAAAAACGCATTCTGATTTGAAGGTAGCTTTATTGAAATCTGCAGATCCTGAGAGGCTTTTACGAGCGCTGGAGATCAATGCAGAGACAGAACAATGAACAATTAAAAATAATCAGAGAGTGAATTCCGGGTTGGTAACCAACGCGAAAATAGATTCTATCTATCTGTTTTTAATGAGTTTATTGGAACTGCGGTATATCATCAGTGGCTTTTTTCGTGATCGTAAAGATCGGAAGTCTGCTGCTGTTGATCCTTGGCAGGAGAGAACCAGAGCCGCATTGATAACTAACTAGCTCACTACAATAACAATTATGGAGTAGCTAATATGAAGCATTCACAACCTTCTGGTGGTGCTGCACCTACGACGGTTTTTAAAGCCGAATCACTGGCCCAGTCCGGCCTTTTTAAAGATATGCACAAAGGTATGGCAATCTCATCAGCACTGCTGGTGCTGCTGTTTGTGCTATTCACTGCGATGAACACTGATGCGGCCGGTACCATCTTCGGCACTGCCCGTACCTGGATCGAAACAACTTTTGGTTGGTATTACATGGTCAGCATTGTCGGATTGATGCTGGTGTGCCTGTACATTGTCCTGAGTAAACATGGCAGTGTGCGACTGGGGAGTGACGACAGTCGACCCGATTTCAGTAACTTTGCCTGGTTTTCCATGCTGTTTTCCGCAGGTATCGGTATCGGTATTCTGTTCTTCGGGGTGGCTGAACCTATCTTTTATCTGGATAACAGCGGCGCATTCGGCTATCCGAATAATCCCTATGCCGATATCGCAGGTGCAAGCGGAATCGGACATGACAGGGCAGTGGATGCCCTACGGGTAACATACTTCCACTGGGGACTTCATGGCTGGGCTGTGTATGTGGTTGTTGGCCTCTGTCTGGCCTATTTTGCCTACCGTAAGGGCTTACCACTGGCACTGCGTTCGACGCTGTATCCGTTTATCGGCGATAAGATCTACGGTCCGATCGGTCACGTTGTAGACATTCTGGGCGTACTGGGGTGTGTATTTGGCGTGGCGACCTCGCTGGGGTTGGGTGTCAGCCAGATGGCGGTAGGCCTGGAGCGCCTGGTGGGTATTGATCCCGGACTACCGACTCAGATCGCTCTGATCGCTATTATATCTGCAATTTCGATCTATTCGGCGCTGTCGGGTGTCGGGCGTGGTATCCGCATCATCTCCGAGTGGAACATCATCGTTTCCATCTTTGTGGTGGGTGCATTCCTGTTTGGCGGCCCGACTGGCTGGCTGATCAGTGTATTCGCAGAATCTTTTGGTGATTATGTGATGAACTTCGCTCAGATGGGGGTCTGGTTCCCGACTGATGAGCCGCAAGTAAAATGGCAGAATGGCTGGACCGTATTCTACTGGGGCTGGTGGTTAGCCTGGGCGCCATTTGTAGGGCTGTTCATTGCCCGCATTTCTCGTGGTCGTACTCTGCGTGAGTTTATCTTCGGTGCGATGCTGGTGCCAACCATCATAATCTTTGTCTGGCTGGGTATCTTCGGTGGTACCGCGTTGCATCAGGAGCTGCATGCTGCGAATGGTGTAGGCAGTGCCGGTATTATTGATCTGGTTAACGCCTGGAATCTGCCAGCTGCGCTGTTTGCCAGCTCCGACGGTATCTTTGGTGAAGGCACGATTGGCTGGATCGTCTCAGCGATGATGGTGTTCCTGCTGATGAGCTGGTTTGTCACTTCATCAGATTCCGGCACCCTGGTGCTGACCACTATCCTGTCACTGGGTAATGAAGAGCCACCGAAGAAGTTCCGTTTCTTCTGGGGCGTAGTGATCGGCTTCGTTGCCGCTGCTCTGCTGGTGGCTGGCGGGCTGAGTGCTCTGCAGACTGCTAACATCGCTGCGGCGCTGCCTCTGAGTGTGATTATTATCGTGATGACTCTGGGGGTACTGAAGTCGCTTTTTTCAGAATCAGCAGAATCATCCGAACCACAGGTGGTGATGCAGGAGGCCGAGCAGCGGGTTGAATAACTTCGCCGCTTTATAAAAGTTAAAACGCCGGCAATTGCTGGCGTTTTTTATGTGCGGGCCGGGTTGATAGATCAGCTCTGTAGCGAGGCACGCCCTCGTGCCGATCAGACCGGCTTGATCGGGCCTGGAAGGCCCTCGCTACAGTGTTCTGTTTTGTGGGAACGGCTACCAACCACGATTAGATTGCACTGAATTTGATCGGCTTGTAGCGAGGCATGCCCTCGTGCCGATCTGACTGACTTTATTGGGCCTGGAGGACCTTCGCTACAGGGTTCTATTTTGTGGGAGCTGTTCCCAGCCGCGATTAGATTGAACTGCATCTTATCAGGCTTGTAGCGAGGCACGCCCTCGTGCCGATCTGACCGGCTTTATCGGGCCTGGAAGGCCCTCGCTACAAAGCTCTGTTTTTTGGGAGCGGCTTTATCATGCCCGAGGGTACCAGCCGCGATTTGATTACACTGAATTTGATCGGCCTGTAGCGAGGCACGCCCTCGTGCCGATCTGACCGTTCTTATCGGATCTCTATTCGCAAATTCAACGCTCAGAACTGGGCTTTTTACCGAACTGTTTCTGATAGCAGCGGGTGAAGTGGGAGAGGGAATTGAAACCGCAGGCAATGGAAATGCTGGTAATTGAATCAGCGGTCTGCTGCAGCATCCAGCGAGCCTGTTCCAGACGAATGGTACGGTAATAGGCGTTAGGGGAGTCATCCAGATAATGCCGGAACAGGCGCTCCAGTTCCCGGTTGGTGATCTTCAGATGGTCGGCAATTTCGGCAATTTTCAGCGGTTCTTCAATGTTCTGTTCCATCAGATGCACAGCATCCAGCAGATTGATATTGCGAGTGTTCAGCCGTTTCTGCAGAGACAACCGTTGCGGGTCTTTATGGGAACGCTTCTGGGTATAGATCAGTTCGTCGGCGACATCCGTTGCCAGTTCATGGCCATGCTGGCTTTCAATCAGATGCAGCATCATATCCAGCCCGGAAAGGGCACCTGGGCAAGAAAAGCGCTTGCGATCCACAACCAGCAGTTCCTGAACCAGATTGATCTGAGGAAATAACTCTGCGGTACTGGCGATATTCTCCCAGTGCATGGTGCAGCGGTAACCGTCCATCACGCCTGCAGCACTGGTGATATGCACCGCAGTATCCTGGCTACCAATATCAGCACCGTGGCTGGCCTGCTGTCGGATGAATCCAAGCACCGCCGGCGTGGTGTAATTCTGGGGCTCGGTTGCGGCGCAGATAATCAGGGTATCGCAGCGCCGTGCTTCACGGATACTCAGATCGGTCATGATCTGAATAGAGTCGCTGCTGTCGACCAGTCCGCCCTCTTCGGAGATCAGCTCCCAGCTGTATAGCTCTTTGCCGCTGGAGCGGTTGGCGTGTCGCAGCGGGTCGAGCATCGCCGTGAGCCCGAACAGGGAAAAATTGGGTACCAGCAGAAAACTGATTTTCTGTGGATAGCCTGAAGGAAGATCGCCAAACATATTTCTACAACCTGTACAGCGTTTATCAATGGCTCTGATTCTCTAACAGTCCTCTCGTCATAAACAAGATAATTCAGCTTTAAATATTCGCAAAAGATCTATTTGTATTCGCAAATTTGAAATTTGGTCGGGGTCAGTGGAGTACATTTAAACAATGCTCAGATCGCTGCTGACAACCTGTTCAGCGTGATTTTTTTTGCGGATATAAAACAATAAGAGTAATGCCAATATGAATAACGATGTGATTATCACTTGTGCTGTAACCGGTGCCGGAGACACTGCTGATAAGAGCCCTCATGTACCTGTGACACCCCGCGAGATTGCGGATGCGGCGATTGAAGCCTGGAATGCCGGTGCGGCCATCGCTCACATGCATGTGCGTGATCCGGAAACAAAGCAGGGCTGCCGGAACGATGAGTTGTACGCCGAGGTTTGCGAGATTCTACGTGCCTCGGATTGTGATGTCATTATCAACCTGACTGCCGGTATGGGTGGTGATCTGTATATCGGTCCTGAAGAAAATCCAACCGCTTTTGGTGAAGGTACCGATCTGGTCGGAGCACTGGATCGTCTGTCCCATATCGAGTTGCTCAAACCGGAGATCTGTACGCTGGACTGTGGCTCGGTGAACTTCGGTGACGGTAGCATGGTGTATGTCTCGACACCTGACATGATGCGTATCGGCGCAAAACGGATTCAGGAGCTGGGAGTCACCATTGAGCTGGAGTGCTTTGATACCGGCAACCTGTGGTTTGCGCTGCAACTGCTGAAAGAGGGATTGGTCGACGACAACGCGATGTTCCAGCTGTGTCAGGGCATTCCGTGGGGAGCGCCGCCTACAGCCGGTATGCTGCGGGGTATGGTCGAGATGCTGCCACAAGGTACTAACTGGACAGCATTCGCGCTGGGTCGTAATCAACTGCCATGGGTTGCCCAGTCGGTACTGGAAGGTGGTCATGTCCGGGTGGGGCTGGAAGATAACCTCTATCTGGGCCGTGGTGAGTTTGCTACCAACGGTCAGCTGGTAGAACGGGCAGTGAACATTGTTGAAAACATGGGAGGCCGGATTCTGAGTCCTGCTGAAGCCCGTGACAAGCTGCGCCTGCGCGGTACTCAGTAACAGGGAGTAGATCAATGAGCAGACCAAATCCGAATCAAGTGACTAAAGCCGGCGTACTGGGTACCGGCGTGATTGGCGGTGCCTGGGCACTGCACTTTCTGCGCATGGGCATGGACGTTGTAGCCTATGATCCGGGCCCGGATGCCCGCGAAAAACTGCTGGCGATGGTGGATCACATCTGGCCGACAATGCAGAAGCTGGGGTTAAAAGAAGGCGCCAGTCCGGATCGCTTGAGTTTTGCTGACAGTCTGGAAGAGATGGCAACCAGCGTACAAGTGATTCAGGAAAGTACACCTGAGAACCTTGAGAACAAACGGGCACTGTTTGTTGAACTGGACCGTGTCACTCCGGCTGATGTGGTGATCATCTCCAGCACTTCCGGTTTTGCAATGACTGATATGGCGGTTGAAGTGCAGCAGCAGGCAGACCGTTTTGTGGTGGGCCACCCGTTTAACCCACCGTATCTGGTGCCGTTCTGTGAGGTGTGTGGTGGTGAGCGTACCAGTCAGGAGGTAGTGGACTGGACCGCTGAGTTCTATGAGGCGATTGAGAAGCAGGTCGCCAAGATGGATAAAGAGCTGCCGGGCTTTATCGGTAACCGACTGCAGGAAGCGTTGTGGCGTGAAGCGCTGCATATGGTGGCCAATGAAGAGTGCTCGGTTGAAGATATCGACAAAGCGATCGCTTATGGTCCGGGTCTGCGCTGGGCCATTATGGGCCACTGTCTGACCTACCATCTGGGTGGTGGACAGGGTGGTATGGCGCATCTGCTGGATCATTTTGAGGACTCTCTGCTGGAGCCCTGGACCCGTCTGGATGCTCCGCCGCTGACTCAGAAACTGAAAGACGACATGGTAGCGGGCTGCCTCAATCAGGCTAACGGTGCCACCATTAATGATCTGATTCAGGAACGGGATGACTGTCTGATTCGTATCATGCAGACCCTGCAGGAATACCGGGAAGAGCACGGTATCAAACGGTGATTAAACCGGGTGACCTGCCTGGTCAGGTAACCTGACGTGTAACAAGCGTCTGTGGTTTTCTGAACCATGCCGATCCGTTCCTATCGGTGCCAGCCTGGAGAGGATCTGCCAATCAGAATTTGCCGGCGATAGTGCCGGCTTTTTTATATCTGTTATTCAGGTGTAAGCGATAATCGGTCTAACCGGGTTTCCGGTCTTCACTGGGGTTTACACTGAAATGGTTCTGATAGCTGCGGGTGAAGTGGGGGCCCGAGCTGAAGCCGCAGGCAATACCTATTTCGGAGACACTCAGATGGGTTTCTCGCAGCAGCTGTCGGGCACGTTCGAGTCGAAGCCTGATGTAGTAACTGGAAGGAGAACTGTCCAGATGGCTGCGGAACAGGCGTTCCAGTTGCCGTACTGAAATATGTGCATAGCCCGCCAGCTCAGTTGTGGACAGCGGTGAGTCGATATTTTCCTCCATCAGCGCCAGGACTTTCAGCAACCGGGGATGATGGACTTTGAGACGCGCTGCCAGATTGATTCGCTGTTTATCCGATTTCTGGCGGGTACCGTGCTTAATAAACTGCTCGCAGATCGACAGCGCCAGTTCGTGACCCAGTTCCGACTGAATGATGTGCAACATCAGATCCATTGCCGCAGTACCACCGGCGCAGGTGATAAGATTGCGGTCGATCTCAAACAGTTCATTGGTAATCTCAATATCGGGATTTTCTTCAGTAAACGCAGGTGAAGCTTCCCAGTGAAGAGTGATGCGGTGGTTTTTCAACTGGTTAGCCGCCGAGAGCAGATAACAGCCGGTATCAATAGCGCCTAAAACAGCACCACTGCGGGCTACTTTCCTGATCCAGCTAACCGTGTCTGGTTGAATATGCTGTTCCGGATTAAAGCTGGAATTAATAATTAGATTACGGGGCAGATCTGCTTCCAGCATTGGAATATGTGGCTGCAGGGCCATTTCGTTGCTGGCGTAAACGGGCTGTCCATTTTCAGACAATAACTCCCAGCGGAATACCTCTCTGCCTGCGAAGCGGTTAGCCACCCGCATCGTTTCGGTAGCCGATAGCAACGAGACCATAGCGTACTCGGGAATCAGCAGAAAGGAGAGGGTGAACACACCGTCTTTGTCGGGTTTCAGGATCATAGCGCTTATTATTATTTTTCCCTGATCATATAAATATGGCAGAACTGCGGCAATAGTGGTTTTTTAACGAATGCGAAGGGCTTTTTAACAAATACAGTGTCAGACGCTGATGAGCGAAAAACGGGCAGATTCCTGCCCCATTTTGGCAACTCAGAAATATACATATGCCTTGCAGTTTGCTATTTATGTCTCTTAATTTAATGTGTTTGAATTTTGCGACAGCAATTAAGGCATGGAATGCAACATCACTCGATCAATGACACCATCCTCAATATCCATGATGAACTGCGCGGACGCTTCCCCAGTCTGCGCCGGGTAGCGCTGGCGGTGTATGAATCTCAGACCGACAGTCTGAAAACATTTGCTCACAGTACAGAGGGTTATCCTCCCCTAGCGTTTTATGACGTTAAGCTCAGCGATGTGCCCTCGTTGAAGGAGCTGGCTGAATCCGGTCAGCCCCGTGTTATTGATGACCTGTCCATCTTTGCTGATTCCACCTCGCAGCATAGTCAGGGGATGCTGGCGGCCAACTACAAGTCCAGCTATACCGAACCGCTGGTGTGTGATGATCTGTTGCTGGGGTTTCTGTTCTTCGATGCGGACTGTGTCGGTTACTTCGATGCAGAGACCACCCATTACCTGTCATCCTATGCCAAGATGCTGACGGCCATTATCGCCATTCAGTTTGCTTCCATGCGGACTCTGAATGGCGCGGTGAGCACGGCGATCGAGTTCAGCCGTCATCGGGATGAAGAAACCGCAATGCACCTGAAGCGGATGGCCTGTTATTCGCGCCGTATCGCGGTTAAAACCGCAGAACAGTTCGGTCTGGATGATGAAGATGTTGAGTTTATCTACCGCTTTTCAGAGCTGCATGATATCGGCAAGATCGCTATTCCTGACAGTATTCTGTTCAAGCAGGACAAGCTCAGCCCTGAAGAGTACGAAGTGATTAAAACCCATGTCACCAAAGGCCGTGAAATGGCCGATATGATGACCCGGGAGTTCGGTCTGGATGGTATCTATCACATCAGTATGCTGAAAAATATTATCAGCTACCATCATGAGCGCTACGATGGCAGCGGCTATCCGGAAGGGCTGGCGGGTGACGAGATTCCGGTGGAAGCCAGAATTGTCGCTATCGCTGATGTGTTTGATTCCCTTACCTGTGACAGACCTTACAAAAGAGCCTGGTCAGTGGATGAGGCGATCAGTTATCTTCAGGAAAATTCCGGAGTGTTGTTCGAACCGCTCTGTGTTGAGGCAGTGACCTCACTGCGGGAAGAATTTATAGAGATCCATGCCCGCTATCATGACGAACCCTGGCACTGACAGGGTTCGCTTTTAATGGTGAAATCGTTCAGGCGAGTTTCGCCAGCACCTTCTCCGCGACCAGTTCAGAGCTGGCCGGATTCTGGCCGGTGATCAGCAGACCATCTTCAACGGCGAAGGCATGCCAGTCTTCCGCTTTCTCGTAGTTACCGCCCCGGGCGATCAGTTCATCTTCCAGCAGGAGAGGCACAACGTCGGTCAGCTCTACAGCCGCTTCTTCAGTGTTGCTGAAACCGGTGACAGCAATATCTTTAACCGCATAATCACCGTTGTCGGTTTTTGCATTCAACAGTGCAGCGCTGGCATGGCAAACCGCTGAGACTGGTTTGTTCTGATGCAGGAACTGTTCGATCAGATTAATGGACGCCGGGTTCTCGGTCAGATCCCACAGCGGGCCGTGGCCGCCGGGGTAGAATACAGCATCGTAATCGGCCGCACTGACTTCAGCCAGTGGCAGTGTCTCAGCCAGTTTTGCCTGCAGTGCCGGGTCTGCATTAAAGCGACGGGTGGCATCAGTCTGGAAATCATCCAGTTCACTTTTAGGATCAATCGGAGGCTGACCGCCAGCCGGAGAGGCCAGTGTCAGTTCTGCGCCGGCATCCTGAAATACGTAGTAGGGAGCTGCAAACTCTTCGACCCAGAAACCGGTTTTCTCGCCGGTGTTACCCAGTTCTGCATGCGAAGTCAGAACCATCAGAATTTTGTTCGCCATATGTCGTTGTCCTCAAAGGCAGGAATTCAGTGATGTGATCAGTATGCCTCTGTTCCTCCGATCAAATAATGGCTACTGTATGAGTAAGTTTGTTTTAATAATTGAAACAAAAGTGCAAATTTTAAGATTGGATTTATAATTTTCTGAATTCTGATGGAACCTGCGAACAAGTCAGACACGCCTCTGGCTTTCAGAGCGGTTTGAGCTCCAGGCAACGATTACAGGCATGCTGGTAGCCTGTCGAAAATCGTTAACACAGAGATCGGATCGCTCTGAAAGCCCCGAAGGGCAGGAGATAAAGCCACCTTCTACAGTGTCAGCGCACTTGAAAAGGGCTCGCCATTCCCTGCGTACGCTTTCGCGTATAAGGCGGCTTTATCGACCTGCAGAGAAAGTGCCTGACTTATTTGCAGGTTCCATAGATTATTGGGCAGAGTGACTAATGGAAGTATCGTTTGAGCAGTTAAAGAGTATGGTGGTGTTTGCGCATGTCGCCGGGCGGGGGAGCTTCAGTGCTGCCGCCCGTGACCTGAGCCTGTCCCGTGGGGTGGTGAGTTACCATATCAAGAAACTGGAACAACAGCTGGGAGTGACTCTGCTGAACCGTTCGACCCGCTCGTTATCTCTGACTGAGGCCGGGCAGTCCTACTATCAGTACTGTCGCACGATAACTGAGCAGGCAGCGATTGCCCGTCAGCAGATCGAGAACTTTAAGAATGAGCCGGAGGGGCTGCTGCGGATCACCTGTCCGGTGAATATTGGCTTGCAGGTCATTGTGCCCGCGCTGAACAGCTTCAAGCTGCAGTACCCTCGCATTGAGCTGGATATCAGCTTTGAAGACCGTGTGGTCAATATTGTGGAAGCGGGTATCGATCTGGCGATCAGAGGTGCACCTCTGCCAGATTCTTCAATGCAGGCCAGCCGTTTAGCGACACTTAAAAATTGCATCTGTGGTGCGCCGGAGTATTTCCGGGTTCATGGTCGACCCACATCACCGGAAATGCTGGAAGGCCATCGCTGGGTGCTTTACAAGCGAGCGGCAACGCAGATTCCTCTGCAATCAGGCGATAAGCGCTGGGAGGTTCGCATGCAGGGGGAGATCAGTACTGACAACGCGGCAGCCCGCACCGCTTTCGTTGAAGGCGGGCACGGTTTAGGCCGGATTCCTCTCTATGATGCACTGCCCCGAATCCGCGAGGGCAAACTTGAAACGGTGCTGGATGACTATCAGTTGCCCGATATCGAACTCTACGGTGTATTCGGCAGCGGTGCGGCTAAGACCCGCAAAATGCGGGCTCTGTTGGATTTCCTGAAACATCATTTCGCGGGCCTGGAATACGACCAGCAACTGCGCTGACAGAGCGACACAGTTTCGCTTGCTTTATAGGTGATTACCCTTAGACTGATTGCATTGTTTTTCGCCCGGTTTTGATGGGCACGATGAATTGTTGAGGGTATAGCCATGCAGGATAAGCGTCAGTTTTATATCAACGGTCAGTGGGTTGATCCGGTACAGGGACAGGATTGCGAAGTGATCAATCCGTCTACCGAAGAGGCCTGTGCGGTTATCTCTCTGGGCTCTGATGCCGATACTGATGCGGCAGTTGCCGCAGCCCGTGCAGCGTTTGATAGCTGGAGCCAGACCAGCAAAGAACAGCGTCTCGAGCTGCTTGAAAAGCTCTACAGTATCTACAAAGCCCGCTCTGCTGAGATGGCAGAAGCGATCTCGACTGAGATGGGCGCGCCGATTGCGTTGGCACAAACCGCTCAGTGGGGTGCCGGTGCCGGGCATATCAAAAACCTGATTCGCGCATTGAAAGAGTGTGAATTCGATCAGTTACTGGGCGGGCATGCCCCGAATAACCGTATTCTGATGGAGCCAATCGGTGTTTGTGCACTGATCACCCCATGGAACTGGCCGATGAATCAGGTAGCACTGAAAGTGATTGCTGCACTGGCAACCGGTTGCACCATGGTGCTGAAACCGTCAGAAGTATCGCCACTGTCGGGGATGCTGTTCGCTGAAATGATCGATGAAGCAGGCTTCCCGGCCGGTGTCTTCAACCTGGTGAACGGTGACGGTCTGGGAGTGGGTACCCGTCTGTCCGGTCATCCGGAAGTGGATATGGTCTCCTTTACAGGATCGACCCGCGCCGGCATTGCGATCTCCAAGAACGCAGCGGACACCGTCAAGCGTGTCAGCCTGGAGCTGGGCGGTAAGGGCGCCAACCTGATCTTCGCCGACGCTGACGAAAAAGCAGTTACCCGTGGTGTTCGTCACTGCTTCAATAACAGCGGCCAGTCCTGTAATGCGCCGACCCGTATGCTGGTGGAGCGTTCTGTTTATGATCAGGCCGTGGCTACCGCTGCTGAGATTGCCGCGAAAACCGCAGTAGGCCCAGCCTCAGAAGAGGGGCGTCATATCGGCCCGGTGGTGTCTGAGGTTCAGTTTAATCGTATTCAGAACCTGATTCAGGCGGGTATCGATGAAGGCGCGCGTCTGGTGGCCGGTGGTACAGGTAAACCGGAAGGTATGGAATCCGGCTACTTCGTAAAACCAACGGTATTTGCCGATGTAAACAACGACATGACCATCGCCAAAGAAGAGATCTTCGGCCCGGTCCTGTCGATCATCCCATTCGATACCGAAGAAGAGGCCATCGCCATCGCCAACGACAGCCCATACGGACTCACCCATTACCTGCAAACCCAGGACGGCGATAAGGCTAACCGCGTTGCCCGTCGCCTGCGTGCCGGTATGGTACAGATCAACGGCGAGCTGCTTGGCGCAGGTTCTCCATTTGGTGGCTACAAACAATCCGGTAACGGCCGTGAAGGTGGCCGCTGGGGGCTGGAAGAGTTCCTGGAAGTAAAAGCGGTTGCCGGTTGGGCTGAGTAATATTCACCCTCATTCAATATCTGCCGGGGACCAGACAAGGCCTCGGCAGAAAAAATCACTCAGTGTGCTAGCCGATCCAGAGGGCTGGTTGTTCCAGCGAATTTATCACCAACCACATGGGTATAAATTTGCGTCGTTTTAACATCACTGTGGCCCAATAACTCCTGCACTGTTCTGATATCTTTTCCCGCTTCAATCAGGTGAGTGGCAAAACTGTGTCTGAAGGTATGGCAGGTGATCCGCTTATTGATAGGGCCGATTTCAGTCAGTGCTTTTTTAAGAGCCTTTCTGGGGACAGTGTCATGCAGGTGATGCCTGCAAAGCTGTCCCGTTATTGGGTGGTTACATAATCCACTTGAAGGGAAGAGAAACATCCATGCGGGCTGTCTGAAAGCATTGGGTATTTTTCTGCCTAAGGCATAGGGCATAGAAGGGCCGACTCCTTCGCGGTTATCTATCTCCTGTACTTTCAGAGAGGCCGCGATTTGTTGTTGAAGGGTAGGAATCAGTGATTTGCTTAACAATGTGCTTCTGTCTTTTCCGCCTTTACCGTCTCTGACCAGAATCGAATAATTATCGAAATCGATATCTTTAATCCTTAGCCTCAAACACTCGCTAACTCGTAACCCGCTACCGTAAAGCAGTGAAAATATCAGCCAGTCCCGGCCTTCCATTTTTGACAGTAAAGATGAAACTTCGGTTGGAGTCATTACGGTAGGTATTCTGCGGTACTGTTTTGCACGCTGAAAGCCCAGATCTCCAAGTTGTTTATTGAGTACCTGATGGTATAAAAATGCCAGAGCGTTTAACGCTGTTTTCTGAGTATTGACAGAGACATGGCGTTCGTTAGACAGAGCACTGAGAAAGTGACGGACATGTGACCGATCAAGATCTGCCGGATGCCTCAGGTTGTGGAAACGAATGTATTGTTTAATCCAGTGGAGGTAGGTTCTCTCGGTTCGAAGACTGTAACCGCGCAATCGTATTTCCTGGCGTACAGAATTGATGAATGGACTGCTGGACATGACTCACACTCCCTGTGAATAAAATCAAAGCTATATATGTATATATATACAGTGTATTTGGATAAGTCCAGACTTTATGGCTCGGTTTGCTGTTCAAGTTGGCTCGTTTTTATGCTTGCATTCTTATGAAATTGATTAGATATTAAGCACTTAGGGATATGTGCGCGAAGAATAACGCGCCAAGCAAGTCATCAAAACACGCATGCTCGTTTTTATCGGAGGAAAATGGCAGTGCTGTCTCAAAGCTCAATACATTCATGCAGTTATAGCTTTTTTGGTTTTTCCTCATGGAAGAAAAACGCGCTGGCTCGTTATTAAAATGTTGTCGCTGACCCCGTCAATTATCTGATGGAAATTCAGGGTGTTAAGGTCATCAGTATTCAATGGATATCGTCAGAGGACGAGGCAGTGTTTTTCGGTGCAAAATTCAGAAATTGTCCTATATCTGTG
>JAOXSA010000407.1 GCA_025800245.1 Amphritea sp.
CACAGAGTAGGATTTCTTGCCAGGTTTTCTCAGAGTAATGACCCTGGCCGTCTTCCACTGGGATGGGAAGACCCCTAGTTGTAGAGACGCTGTAAACAGGCGCTGTAAAAACTGGCTGACTTTAGGGAAACATTGCTTAAATACCTCAACAGGGAGTTGGTCGTCCCCAGGCGCGGCTTTGGTCCTCATGCGGAAACACGCCCAATATACCTCAGAGCATGTCACCGGTGCTGCGTGCAAATGTGTAGATGGCCGAGCCTCCTTCCAGGTCGAATTCACCCAGTGGTGCCATGGTAACGATTCCAGCGGTAGCTGCGGGAAAAAGGTGGACGCCAACACTGCTGCTTTCCCAGCATCGTCTGTAATCCATTGGTCCTCAACCTGCAGGTCATCCACCTTCGCAGCCATTCGAGGTTGTACTGCCCAAAGCAATTGCCATGGGTTATCTTGAGTAAAACTGGCGCACCAAAGGCGCCACTGTAGAACTTTACTACAGCCGATGGCCTGGCGTAGCTGACGCCTCAGAGTAAGGACCACTGCACGATGGTAAAGGGTTCGACGTTTCCGCCATCGCCTGTCTGCTTGCTTCAATTGCTGACGGAGGTCTTGAATTTCGGGGGTCCACCAACTCCTAGAATAGGGGGAGACCCTGGC
>JAOXSA010000454.1 GCA_025800245.1 Amphritea sp.
CATCTTCATCTGTTCCCGGGTGGTGTTCTGGCTTTCATCCAGGATTACAAACGACCCATTCAGTGTACGCCCACGCATATAGGCCAGAGGCGCTACTTCAATGACGTTACGCTCAATCAGTTTGGTGACCCGCTCGATACCCAGCATTTCATAGAGTGCGTCATACAGAGGGCGCAGATAAGGGTCGACCTTCTGAGTCAGATCGCCGGGCAGGAAGCCAAGCTTCTCACCAGCTTCTACCGCAGGACGCACCAGCAGAATCCGGCGTACTTCTTCGCGCTCTAACGCTTCACAGGCGCAAGCGACTGCCAGGTAGGTTTTACCGGTACCGGCAGGACCAATGCCAAAGTTAATATCGTGAGTCAGAATTGAGCGAACATAGCCCTGCTGATTGGGGCCACGTGGACGAATCTGCGCCTTGCGGGTTGAGATGACGATATCTGACTGCTGTGCAACCTCAGTCTGCAGGTCGTTTTTCATCTGCTCAACGCCGGATTGCTGCATCAGCAGATGCACCTGATCCGGTGTGATCAGAGTGCCGCCCTGAGCATCCTCGTACAGTTGTTCCAGCATCTTCGCGCCAGCGCGCACTACACTCGGATCGCCCGCCAGTTTGAAACTGTTGCCCCGGTTGCTGATCTCAATGCCCAGTCGTTGTTCCATTAACCGCAGATGCTCATCTAACTGGCCACACAGGTTTGACAGGTGTTCCGGGTTGTCCGGTTCCAGTGAGAGCTTAATGGTTTGCGCTTTATTCAAAAGTATTCCTTAACGTACAGAGCATAGTTTC
>JAOXSA010000528.1 GCA_025800245.1 Amphritea sp.
CCTGAAACAGTTCCGGTGTGGCATTCTGAGGCGCGGTTTCACGACCATCGAAGGTGGTTAGCTGGCCGGTGCTGGCATCGTAGTAGACCAGAAATGCACCGCCGCCCAGGCCAGAGGATTGAGGTTCGACCAGCCCTAGCATTGCCTGTACTGCAACCATGGCATCGGCAGCATTGCCGCCGTTTTTCAGTACGTTGTAACCGGCCTGAACTGCCAGCGGGTTGGCCGCAGTGACCATATAGTTTTCAGCGCTGACACTGCTTTTTTCGGCAAAGCCGCTGGCGGCTTCCGGAGCGACGCTGTCGGCCACCTGAGACGTAGCGAACAGCTGGGTGGACAAGAGTGCTGCGGAGAATAGTATGCTGAATCGGGTCCGGTTAAATTGGCTGGACATGGTGGGAATCCTTTTCAAATCTCAATCTGCTAAGAGTAGATCATGGATCGGAAACAGATCCCAGAAAAGTTTATAGTGTCCGTTTTTATTCAGACAGGCTCATATTCAGACAGGCTCTTATTTAGAGAGATAACGAATACCGTCTTCCAGCCCTTCCAGTGTCAACGGATACATCTTGTCATGCATC
>JAOXSA010000522.1 GCA_025800245.1 Amphritea sp.
CAACAACAACAACAGGCGTTTCTTGCACTTGGATCTTTAACCGGATTTTCGTATCTTGAGCGGTTGTTATTAGCAGTGCAGTTGGTCGGGGAAACGGAACTTGCAATTTTTCTTGTGTGGTTCTTGTCATCAACCTCGACATCTGCGTATGAGCGGTCGATCCCCGGATTCCCCGGACCCCAGACGTGAGTTTGAAGGGCAGTGGGGAACGAGGGGTACCCGGGGAATCCGGGGAGGGGCTGCAGCAAAAAGGAAGAGAGAAGCGTGGATTCGCTTTCAGAGTGAACAGACTGGTTTGGATCGATCACAGATCCCAGTAGTTCACGCTGGAGGCCAATCCCGCCCTCTCTATACGCCGTCGAGCTGGGAACCTGAATCTCAGTTGTCGGATAGCGAGGTTGAGATCGTTGCTGAGCAGGTGGTGGTGCCAGACACGAACATTGAGGGTGCTTTTTCGTTGAGTGCTCCGGTGTCTCGTGAGGCTGGAAGTTTGCGACCGCAGCCGAAGCTTTTGACTTTGAAGCCAAAGAGCCGTTCATCGCCTGCAGTTGCACCATCAACAGCACCAGCACCATCTCAGGTAGCAGC
>JAOXSA010000004.1 GCA_025800245.1 Amphritea sp.
CACGCCCTCGCGCCGAATAAAACGTTTAAATCGGCACGGGGACGTGCCTCACTACCTGAAAGACGCGAAAAGAAATCCGAGACTGAAAACAGTCTCGGATTTTCTATCAAGCCCTGAACTAAGCTCAAATGCTTATGTGAACAGTATTACGCTCGACAAGCGGCTTTTTAAGATCAGTTTGTGCAGATCAGCCAAAGATCTTATTTGGCAACCACAGTGCGATTTCCGGATAGATAACCACCAGCGCCAGACCGATAACCTGCAGAATAATAAACGGGATAACCGCTTTATACAGGTCATAGATAGTAATGGATGGCGGTGCTACCGATCGCATATAAAACAGATTATAACCAAACGGCGGCGTCAGATACGCAGTTTGCATACTGATAATAAACAGAACCGCAAACCATACCGTATCAAAGCCAAGGTCCTGCACAATCGGCACAAACAGCGGCACGGTGATGAAGACAATCGCGAAATCATCCAGGAACATACCCAGAATAAAGTAGGTTGCCAGCATCGCGATAATCACCACGTACGGTGACAGATTAGAATCTTCAACAAACTCCGTGATCAGCATACCGGCACCCAGGCCAATATAGATCTTACTGAAGAATACCGCCGCAATGGTGATCCACAACAGCATCCCCATCAACTGAGTGGTACTCAGCAGTACCTCTTTCAGCATCTTGATATTCAGTGAACGATAAAGCGCCGCACATACCAGTGAGCCTGCCGCACCGATAGCCGAAGCCTCCGACGGAGAAGTAATACCACCGATAATAAAGCCCAGTACTGTAGCAATCAGTGCACCTGGCAGAACCAGAGCTTTCAACGCTTTGATCTTATCGATAGCACCCAGTCGTTCAGACATCGGGATAGACGGAGCCCGGTCCGGATTCTTCAATGCAAACAGGTAGATATACAGCATGTAGATACCGGCCAGCATCAGGCCAGGCATCAGGCCTGCAGCAAACAGCTTGCCCACCGATTCCCGTGCCAGGAATGCGTAAACGATCATCAGTACGCTTGGCGGGATCAGAAAGCCCAGTGCACCACCAGCCATAATGGTGCCGGTGACCAGTTTCTTATCGTAGCCGCGCTTCAGCATTGCCGGTAACGCGATAATACCCAGACTCACCGTCGCAGCACCGGAGACACCGGCCATCGCTGCAATGATGGCACAGATAATCACGGTACCCATGCCCAGACCGCCGGGAATACCACCCATCAGTTTATTGATCATGTCGAACAGGTCATCGGTAATACCGGAACGCTGCAGCATCAGACCCATGAAAATAAACATCGGCAGCGCCACCAGCAGGAAATTATCCATGGCTGAGAAAGCACTGAGTGCCAGCAGTTCAAGACCGGCTGGCCCCCACATAAAATAAGCCGAGCCGACACCAACGGTCAGCAGCGCCCAGGTCAGTGGCGCCCCCATTGCCAGCAGGATCAGCATGGAGAAGAACATGCCGGAGGTTACCAGTAAAGGATCGAGATCTAACACACAATCACCTTTGTGAAAGTT
>JAOXSA010000021.1 GCA_025800245.1 Amphritea sp.
ACGCTTGCGAGTGGCGAGAAGGCTGTTAATCCTTAACAGCCTGATGAATTCAGAGACTTTTATCAGGCTTGGGTGCCGCCATTAAACAGATCGATCTCTGGGCCTTGGCTCGGCATAAAGCGTTGCTCGGCTTGTAGTTCAAGCAGCGCCTCTTCAAACTCATCGTCATCCATGGAAAACCAGTAATCAGGCTTGCGGTTGTTTTTAGCGTCCCAGACGGCCGTAGTCGGATCTTTGGCTCTGGCGGGTTCCAGTTCCGGGACATCGGGCATTGGCTGGCTGGTGTCCATATAGCGCTGGATCAGGTTCCAGATCCGCTCGAGCTCTTCTGGTTGTTGGCTGCTGCTGAAGGTATGCAGAGGGATACTGTCCGAGTAACGATGATAACGGTGCACCAGATGCAGTTGATAGCTCAGTATCCCCTGATGGCTGGGGCTACTGACCAGATAACAGTCAAACTCCGGGAAAGGGTGGCTGTAGAGCTCTTTATTGTTTTTATAGCGGATCACCCTGCCGGTGCTACGGCTGAAGGTAAAATGTTTGACCGCTTTCATAAACCAAGGCATGGGTAAATGTCCGCGCTCAGAGGCTTCAGCGTAGCCCCAGATC
>JAOXSA010000051.1 GCA_025800245.1 Amphritea sp.
TATCTGGATGACCAGGACTAAACCGGCCGATGCTACCCTGGCTCGAGTTTGACGATATAGAGTTCCCGCCGATCAGCACAGCACTGGACGAACCTAACGGCCTGCTGGCTGCCGGCGGAGATCTCAGTTCCGCCCGACTCATAAACGCCTACCGCCACGGTATCTTTCCCTGGTTTAATCCCGGCGAACCAATCCTCTGGTGGTCGCCGGACCCACGCTGCGTTCTGCGCCCCGAAGCAGTTCACATTTCGCGTAGCTTGCGAAAAACAATCCGCAAGACGAGCTTTATAGTCACTTTTGATAAAGCTTTCGATCGGGTTATCGCCAGCTGTGCAGCGCCTCGTTCATACAGTGATGACACCTGGATTTCGCAGCAGATGCAGCACGCGTATACAGATCTGCACAAGCAAGGCCATGCCCACTCTGTTGAACTATGGATCGACGGTGAGCTCTGTGGCGGCCTCTATGGCATCGCCATGGGCGCGCTGTTTTTCGGCGAATCGATGTTCAGTAACCGTACTGATGCATCGAAGATTGCATTTGCCTGTTTTGCCAGACAATTGCAGAAATGGGGCTATGCTTTAATTGATTGTCAGATAGAGAACGATCACCTCACCAGTATGGGGGCAAGCACTATTCCCAGAACGGAGTTTGCGCAATATCTTCATCAGCATCTGACAAGCCCGGTTGAGCACGACTGGGATTTTGATATTGAGAAAGACGACGTGGTAAGAACCGAGTGACCAATCTGAAAACACTGCACTTTTATGCAACACCGGAACACGAGTGCAGCTATCTGAAAGGTTTCGAAGCAAAAACGCTGTTTGTTGATCCCCAGGAGATCATCACGACAGATGCCTATAGCCAACTGTCTGATCTGGGCTTCCGGCGCAGCGGCAAACATATCTATCGCCCTTACTGCAGTCACTGTCAGGCATGCATCTCTGTGCGGGTTAATGCCCGCGAGTTTGTACCCAGCAAAAGTCAGAAACGGATTTTCAGCAAAAACAAAGATCTGCAGGTAACGGCCGTTCCGCCGCAATTTACTGACGAGTATTACGCGCTTTACGAAAAATATATCAATGTCCGCCACAGTGATGGCGATATGTACCCTCCGACACCAGAGCAGTTCAGTGCATTCCTGATCGAAGGCGGACAGAAAGGCTGCTTTTATGAATTCAGAGATCCGGACAACCGCCTGGTCTGCCTGGCGGTGACTGACTACCTGGTTCAGGGGCTTTCTGCGATCTACACATTCTTTGATCCCGATGAAGAAAAACGCAGCCTTGGCAGCTACGCCATTCTCTGGCAGATCAGGGAAGTTCAGCGCCTGGATCAGGATTACCTATACTTAGGGTACTGGATACGTGAATGTCAGAAAATGGCCTATAAAGTAGCCTATAATCCGCTTGAAATGCTCCTTCATGGCCAGTGGATCGTTGTCGATTGATTACAATAGGGTTAAATCTTCGTAAATCTCTTTGATATCACAGGATAAATAAGGCAGAATACTGCGCTTTGAAAATGCTGCAAAAGCTATCAATCCAAGTTTAGGTAGGTACTGAATGTCTAAAGAAGACAGCTTTGAAATGGAAGGCGTTGTGACTGACACACTGCCTAACACTATGTTCCGCGTAGAGCTGGAAAACGGCCACATTGTAACAGCACACATCTCCGGTAAGATGCGTAAGAACTATATCCGCATCCTGACTGGCGATAAGGTGAAGGTTGAACTGACACCTTACGATCTGACTAAAGGGCGCATCACCTACCGCGCTCGTTAATAGACGATCCTCCATAAAAAAACGGCCTGCTGGCCGTTTTTTTATATCTGAACGAAATCCAGAGAGTAGTGGCAGCCCCTCAGGCCACCACCTCAGCACGGATCTCGATCTCATTATCGGCATTAACACCGATTTCAACCTCACCACCCTCTTCAGCCAACTCACCAAACAGGATCATCTCAGCCAGCGGCTTTTTCAGCTTCTCCTGAATCAGACGCTTCATCGGGCGGGCACCCATCGATTTATCGTAACCATGCTCGGCAAACCACTCACGAGCCTCCTCGGTCACATGCATTACGACCTGTTTATCATCCAGCTGCACCTGAAGCTCAGTCAGGAACTTATCAACGACGCCCTTAATTACTTCAGGAGTCAGAGCTCCGAACTGAATAATGCCGTCCAGACGATTCCGGAATTCAGGCGTAAACAGCTTCTTAATCGCATCCATACCATCCGTCGAATGATCCTGAACCGAGAACCCGATCGAGGCACGGGACATCTGCTCAATACCTGCGTTGGTGGTCATGACCAGAATCACGTTCCGGAAATCGGCTTTACGACCGTTATTATCGGTCAGCGTGCCGTTATCCATCACCTGAAGTAGTAGATTGAATACTTCCGGATGCGCCTTCTCAATCTCATCCAGCAGCAGCACCGCGTGAGGCGACTTAGTAATCGCCTCAGTCAGTAAACCAC
>JAOXSA010000091.1 GCA_025800245.1 Amphritea sp.
TCTTCGGATCGAAAAGGAATTCGACAGCGACGGCCGCAAAACCATGCAGCGCACCCGTGATGGCGATGACAATTTTGACTGGACCTACAAACTACGTCAGTTCCAGAACAGCGAATTGACCTATAGCCGCACGGTTTATGACGATAGCACACGTGAAGAGCTGCACTTTGACAGTGACGGCAATGTCACGTTCTCAGAGGTTCAGGATGAGCGCGCGGAAACCAGCTGGAGCAGCATCACCAAAGGCTATGACTCAATGGGGCAGCTGGCCCGTGAAGCAATCGACTATGACAATGGCGATACTGTGGAAAAAAGCTTTTCCAACGGGGTTCTTTCAAGAGTTCACTTTACCGATGGCGATCAAAGTGAGACCTGGAAAACGCGCTCTATCTCCTATGATTCTGCAACGGGTGAAATCACCAGCAAGACTGTTGAGAACCACAACGGATACTATGTCTCAACCATTATATCTGGGTCGCACTCAAGCATCTATGAGAGAGACGGGTCTTTGGCAGATGGCGACAACGGCAATGAACCTTGGCGCACGAAATCTACCCAGTTCGGCCCCTCTGGAACTCTCTTAAGCAGGACAACCACTTATGATAACGGTGACGAAACACATTACTCCTATGACTATATTTACGGCACCCTGCAAAGCATCCGCCTGGTAGACGGTGATGGTTCCGAAAGCTGGACCGAGTTTCAAAGAACCTATGATCCCAGCGGCGCGCTGACGTCAAAATCTGTTGTAGGTTCAAATGGCATTCGGACAACGACGTCCACCAATACTTACAATGGAAACGTCACCATCACCGAAACAGATGTCGTTGGTGCGCCGGGCAAC
Organism: Amphritea sp.; assembly: GCA_025800245.1. GTDB lineage: Bacteria > Pseudomonadota > Gammaproteobacteria > Pseudomonadales > Balneatricaceae > Amphritea. The sequence goes on from JAOXSA010000091.1 coordinate 845, forward strand.
ACTGGGATCATGCCCTGGCAAAGTAAGTCGATCACCCGCACCAGCGATGGTACCCTCCACTCGAAATCAACCACCTTCGACAATGGCGATAGCGTGTACCGCAGCTATTTCTCGGATGGCTCGGTTTCATCGATCCGACGTACAGATGGGGATAACTCTGAAAGTTGGAAAGCACTGGAGTTTAATTTCAACACAGACGGATCAATACAATCGCGTCGCATTGTTGAAGCAAACGACGACTCAGAACATCTGTACTATAATTCCGATGGTTCGCTTTCTTCTCGGACCCTGACGGATGGCGACGATTCTGATAGCTGGACTTCGCTCTCATATTATTACTCAGCCACGGGCGATCTGGACTCGGTTCAGATCAACGGTGAAAATGGCGCCTATGAGCAGAAGTATTTTAACGCCAACGGAGACCTGATCCGTTTCGTGCAAAACGATGCTTACTTTGACGGCAGCCACAACTGGCAACAGATCACAACCAACTATGACCCGGATGGCACCATCCTGACCAAGCTTATCACGTTTGACAACTACGGTGCTTCAGCCAGCACGGTCTATAACGCAGACGGTAGCCGCGTTGTGACAGCACAGGATGGATCTGCCCACAATAGCCAACACGCGTGGCACACGAAGGTTTCGACCTATGCTGCCGATGGCTCTCTTGCATCTGTCCACCGCACCATGGACAGTGGCGAGCAAACCGAGACAGGCTTTGACGCGGCGGGCAATATCATCTCGACCACCGTGTTTGATCATGCCGACGCCTTTGTCTGGTCCAGCAAGGCCAAATCCTTTGATGCGGCAGGTGCACAGATTGGGGATACAGTCACCTATGATGACGGCCGGATCAGCGAAACCACCTATGTCAACGGCATAAGAACC
>JAOXSA010000096.1 GCA_025800245.1 Amphritea sp.
GCTGATGGGGATGAATTAGCGGCTGGACCGTCATGCAAGCACGACTTGCTCGACCGCATTGCAAGCAATGCTCGCTAGCGGCTCGAAAAAGTGAAAAAGTGAAAAGCGCGGATATTTTGGATTGTGGGAGGCGCGTCCCGCAAGAACAAAAATATTCTCTTGAATGTGGCTTTGTAGTTGAGAAGTACTGTGGGAGCGGCATCTTGCCGCGATAGGTAAGAATGGGGCGAGGTGCGTAGGGTGCGTTATAACGCACCTTTTTTTATTCTGGTGCAATACGCTGAGGCTATTGCACCCTACAAAGTCTGATATATTCTTTTAGCCACTAGCCACTAGCCACTAGCCACTAGCCACTAGCCACTAGCCACTAGCCACTAGCCACTAGCCACTCGCTTTCTATTCATAGCAACAAACTCGTCCCGATAATAATCAGCATACCAAATGCCATCCGACGCATGGTTTTATCGCTGACAGGCGGTGGATAGCGTTTTCCGATCATGGTGAACAAGGCGACAACCGGCACGCTGATCAGCGCGATCCAGAGCATATCTTTTGTCAGTTCACCTTCAATACCCAGTACCAGCAATCGCACTGTATTCATGACCAGAAATACCGCTAGCAGAGTCAGACGGATGGTAGGCAGTGACATCGGCTGACGATACAGCTGGTATACCAACGGTGGGCCGGCAATGCTGAACAGACCGCCAAAGACTCCCGCAGCAGCGCCCGCCACCGCAAAAGCCGGTGCTCGGCTTTGTTGTGGCAGAGGTTCCGGTTTGAGCATGATGAACAGACCGCCAGCGATAATCGTTAAGCCCAGCAGCCATTGCAGAATTCTGGCGAACTCGTCGCTCAGATAACTTAGTAACAGGACGCCGGTTACCAGTGCTGGTAACAAACCTGCCAGCGACCAGATAAATACCCGTCGGTCGAGATGCTTCATATTCCCTTTCAGAGCGATCGGACCATTGGCCAGCATCAGCAGGCTGATAACAACAGAGGTAAAAGTAACCGGTGCCAGTTGAAACTGGGTGACACAGCCCAGCACTATCATCCCCATTGCAAAACCGATCACGGTCTGGACGTAGGTGCCCAGTGCGGTAATCAGAAAGAAGGGAATGAGTTGTTCCAGAGCCATGCAGAGAGTCCTTAGCCGAAGAGACAATGGCTGTTATAAATGCTGGCTGGAGCAGAAGTACGGTGCTGGCTGTCAGGCCAGCACCGGAGCTATTTGGACAGGGGGGGATTAGTCCAGCTCGTCTAACTGTTTGCGCAGCTCTTCGATCTTGGCGTTCATCACCTTTTCCAGGTGATTCAGGTTGGAAGCGAATTCCTGTTTCGGATCCAATGGTGCAGTTTCAGCACGGCTGGCATCCAGTTGTTTCAGCTCTTCAAGGGCTTCTTGCAGCTGAGGACTGATGCGAGCCATCTTATCGAAAGCTTTGGAATTACGCGCTTCCAGTGGCATCGACACTCGCCCACGCGGGAAAGTGAACTTCTTGCTGCGGGACAGCAGAGAGCCTTTCGGACGCTTGTAGTAGATCTTCAGAACATCAGTATCACCCTGATGGCGCAGAGTGTACTTGGTGACATTCTCCACGGACTTAATGCCCATCTTGTTCAGGGTTGGGTAATCAGACATAGCAAAACGTTCTCAGTTGTTGACCGGCCATCTCAGGCGGGTCGGGCTCAAAAAATATACCGTCGTCCTTCAGGACTGTTTCCCCTTATCGTCATAGTCATCACTGATAAAGGTAGCAGACCACGCACTTGAATGGTCTGAAGCGTTGATGAACACGCCTGATTATTATTGTTTGAGCTGAGACAGAATCGACTGATCTTTGCAGATTTCATCGCTGTTTCAGGGTGGGCAGGGCCCCTGATTGCTGTGCGGAGCGGTCCGGGATCGGTCGGAGAAAATCACCGGAAGAACAGCTTTCGCGCGCTATGATAGGGGCCGACTTTGGTACCAGTTAGAGCCAGATGGTATAAATGGTATGTACCAGTTATGATCATTAAATAGTCTTTAATAACCAGAGGGTTATGTTTTTTCGAAACGCAGGCTACTCTTTCATACAGAGCCTTTGCGTAGGGAAGATAGAGCGTATGACGTCATTGGTCACTTACTCCGAATTAATGCAGCAATTCGACCTTGATTACTTTAAAGAGGGAGCCACCTTTGGCGCTCTCTCTGAAGAGGGGTTGGTCTACCTGCTTCAGAACGGTGAGATTGAACAGCTTGAATCGGGTGATCGGTTATTCAGTCTGGACGATCCCGCCGACTGCTTTTACGTTATTCTTGATGGCTGGATCGGTTTTTATAAACCGGGCAAGCAGGGCCGGACCCATATCCGCGATTACACCTTTGGTACCGAACTGGGATTCGTGTCGATGATCGGTTTACATCCACGGCTGGGGGATGGTGATGCATCGGCAAAGACCCTGTTACTGAAAGTCAGCTGTGATCTTTTCAGCGACCTGCATCGGGATCTGCCGAATGATTTTGGTGTGTTACTCCTGAATCTGTCCCGGGAGATGTCACGTCGGCTAAGGGATGCGGATAGGAGGATTGCGGAACTGGAATGACGGGCATAGCGCGTCAGTACAATTCCCCCGTGGCTGGACCGCCTCGCAAGCGAGACTCGCTCGACCGCGGCTAAAGCCGCTTGCTAGTGGCTGGAAAGGGCGAATAACCAAGGTGCCCTTTAAGGGATTGTAGTGAGGCACGTCTTCGTGCCGATAGGGATAAATGTGGCTGGACCGTTTCGCAAGCGAGACTCGCTCGACCGCATTGCAGAGCAATGCTTGCTAGTGGCTCGAAAAAGCGAAAAGCGCGGGCATTTCTGATTGTCTCGGAGCGGCATCTTGCTGCGATGGGGAAGAGTGATTGGACCTGAAAGACAGAACTCTGTTTGTGGTTCGATAATCGTAGGGTGCGTTATAACGCACCTTTTTTGATTTTGGTGCAATACGCTGACGCTATTGCATCCTACGAGAATAATCAGCAATGTTGCCTGGTTACGAGTTGGGTAGTTTCTGATTGTGTGGGAAATAAGATGGACCCACCTCCTTTGTGCCATGCTTAACGCATTAAGCCTGGTTCGGCATCTAAAAGAGAGGGTCCATACATGAGTAAGGTTAGC
>JAOXSA010000100.1 GCA_025800245.1 Amphritea sp.
TGATTGCCTATATGGTCCACCAGCCAGGTACCGAAGCTCTCCCGACGATCCTGTACCGACCACTTTGAGCGCCCGCCGAAAACATAATCGGCCAGCTCGGGAATCGAAAAGTCCTGATCCGGGAAAATGACCAGATGCGGCTCACCGGTAAATACCAGATGAGCACGGACCTTTAGCTCGGTCGCCGGGGTAAAGGTTCTAAGATCGCCTTCCCGGAAGGTAATGGTCAGTTCAGGGAAAAAATCGATAACAGGATCAATCGCTTCACCCGCACCTTCAGCCAACAAAGAAGCGGGGGTTTTGCGGGGATTACCCAGATTCACCCAGCCACCGAGACAATCGTTTCCTGCGCCTATATAGATAACTCTGGGTTCATGCAGGGGAATCTCGGTCATAATCCTGGCATTGCTGATGCCATGCTGATTGAACAGATGGCTGGCAACACACATCAGTCCGTTACCGCAGCAGAGGGCCTCATCACCATCGGGCTCAAACATCCGGAATAAAAAATCAGCCTGAGAAGCATCCGGCGTCCAGCGCCAGTAGTTACGCTGCTCAACTATTTGCTGCAACGGCTCGGGGCTACAACGCTGCAAGACCAGCAGGTTATCGCAGCCTACACCAAAACTGGTGTTCGTCGCCTGGAAAGCAAAGCGGGACATCTCCGCTTCAGAAAGATGGGGCTGATCCAGTGCGTCAACAATCACGAAATTATTGCCGCAGGAAGTGTACTTGACGAAGGGAATCCTTTTCATAGCAAGCTCCGATATCTATCCACGAAATCGCTGGTTAATATCCACCGGTTCAATGAAAACTCAGGTTTTCACCACAGAACCGGAATCAGATCTCTCTGACCTCGAGCAATATCTGACACAACCAGAAGGCCTGCCACAGGACCTTTTATAAGCAGTTCAGTACTTCTTAATTATCCAATACTGCCGGGTTCAAACCGCTGTCGCTTCCTCACAGCCGACTCAATAGTAAGTCTTTTTAATTGTTTTGCGAACAAACGTTTGAATTATTTTTGCGCCCGATATCTAACAATGGATCAGCGCCGCAATGCAAACAACAGATACTCAAAATGAGTTTAATAAGGAAACAACGGAGGAAAAACAGACCGCCTGTCCAGGCTAACTCATCACCCGATTGCGTCCCTGCTGCTTAGCCTGATAAAGCTTTTTATCCGCCTGATGGAGGATCTCTTCAAAGCCGAATTCAGAGGACCACAGCACCACTCCGGCACTGAACCTGATCTCCAGCATAGCACCATTTTCAAGCTCTACCGGCTGCGCATTCATATATTCCAGTAACTTTTCCAGCAGTTGATGCGCTGTCTGTCGGTCAGTGCCCGGCAGCAATACCACAAACTCTTCTCCACCAATCCGGCTGATATAATCGGTACGTCTGAGCTGGCGATTCAACCGTTTGGCAAACTGTTTTAACACAACATCCCCAGCGCTATGGCCGTGCATATCATTGATATCTTTAAAATGATCAAGGTCGAGCATCGCTATCGATATCGGCTCGCCTGAACGGCTGGCACGATGGCGCTCTCTGATAGCGTCTTCAGTCAGCGCACGTCGATTCAGCAGTCCGGTCAGATCATCCTGGGTCGCCAGGCGTTTAAGTAGCTCTTCGCTCTGCTGCAGAGTCTGAGTCATGCGATTGAATGCCCGGGCCAGTTGACCAACTTCATCTGCACTACGAACATCGGCCTGAGCATTCAGATCACCAGCTTCTACCAAAGCAATCGTGCGCTTCAACCGGATAATGGGTGTCACCAGACTCCGGGCCAGGAAGAAAACCAGCACAAACAGCAACAGCATACTCAACGACAACCAGAAAAAGACCTGCTTCAACAACTCTCTGCCAACGGAATGCCACTCCTCAGCATCAATAAAAATCATCAGATGAAAATGCGACCGCTCGTCAATGATCCTGAGATAATCCTTGTCACCGCTCTGATCATGGCCATCGCCATTTTGATTCAGTAAAGTACTCAGGGTCTTGGCATCTGCCACCGCGGTCTGTGCAAAAAAGCCCTGTTTGACCTGAATAGCCCCCTCGGGAGACTGCATTAACTGATCCAGAACATGACCAGCCATCCAGGCCAGATAACGGGTCTGAGTCTCAAAACGGATCGGCTCACTCCGCAGTAATGCCACATCCACCCGACTGAGATTGCGCTCCATCAGGCTCTTGCGCACACCGAACAGGATATCTTCAAGCTGCGTCCGATCTAACAGAGCACTGGCAAACCCTGCCAATTCGCCTTCACAGTTCTGTAAAGGCACACTGAAAACAAATGTGTCCTGCTGGAAAGGCAGCCCCATCGCCTGGGCTTCGGCCCCACCAGTAAAATGAATCTGTACCGGTGGACTAGCAGCCAGCGATGTCAGATTAAAGATCTGATTCTGCAAGTTCTGATAACGGACGGAATTGATCTCACCGCGCTGCTCAAGCGAGATTGCCTCCATGAATAAATTGCTCTTAGTCTTACGTAGCTGGGGCAAACGTTGCTGCCATTGATTGTAACCATCCACCAGCGAGCGGAATTTGTCGGCAGGGAAAAACTGGGTATTTTTCAGCGAGTAAGGTAAGACAAATCGATTGCTGTCTTTTGCTGCAATCCGGTTAAAACGGACAATTCCAAGCTTATCGGTAACCACTAACGCTGAGAAGCCCTGACTCTTTGCTAACGCATCACGCGCCACCAGCTCATAGCGCTTATCATTCAGTTTCTCACATTGATCTAATGCCGAACGTAACAAAGTGAATTCATTAACCCGCAGATGCAGATAATCATTAATCTGCCGTGCACCTGCATCAGCAGCCAGGGATCCCATATTGCTGATCTGCTCAACGGTCGCCTCCATCTGCAGATGGTAATAACTCCAGGTGAAGCCGATCACAGGTAAACCCACCGGAAACATCCATAACAGAATCTTAGCGAGCAGGTTCATGGTCTGACCATCCGCTGACGCTGATCAGAAGGCTGAATCACACCGAAGTGGTGCCGCGTATTCAGCTCACCGTTCTGAAACTCTCCCAGATAGATTGGCATATCAAGATGATGATCCTCCCGCACAGTAATTCTCTGCTCCGCCTGATACAGGCTGATTCCCGGCAGGCGGTCGATCACCTGCTCCCGGTCCGTATTCCCGGCAGCCTCTATCGCAGCGACCAACAGATAAACCAGATCGTAATGAGCTTTGGCGGTGTAGCCCGGTTTTTGTCCGGATGGATGGTTCTGGATATAGTTCCGGACAAACTGATTACCTCCTGCAGCGGACTGATTGCTGAAGAAATGCTGGATCGTCAACACACCATTAAGCGCATCGCCCGGGACCGCCGCTATATAACTTTCATCGGCAGCAATAGCGGTCACTTTTACCGGCTTATGAAACGGATATACCGCAAACTGACTCAGAAACCGGAAACCATCCTGACCGGGCAGGATCAGAATCAGATTATCGGCTTCTGAACGCTCTATACGCCGGAAGACTGCGGCATAATTCTTTACACCAAACGGCGTAAATTCGATCCCCTTCACCCGCCCCCCCTGTTCAGCAACACTGCTACGAATGGCTTCGGTTACCCGATGAGGCCAGACATAGTCATATCCGTAGATATAAAACTGGTCGCCAAAATGGTCGGCCAGATAAGGCACCAACGGTGTAATAGACTGTTCAGGAATAGCGCTGTAGGTAAACATATAGCGGGAGTAACGCCCTCCTTCATACCCAAGACCATAGAACATCGGCACCCGGTAACTTTCAGAAATTTCCTGCATCGCATTTCTGGCATTGCTACTGACCGGCCCCAACAGTGCAAACACATTATCAATCTGAATCAGTTCCCGGGACAGCCTGACCGATTCTGCCGGGCTGGTTCTGTTATCACGAATCAGCAATTCCAGTGGCCGGCCTAACACACCACCAGCAGCATTGATTTCCGCTACCGCAAGCTGAGCACCCAGCACCCCCTGTTCACCATAGATGCGAAAGTCTGCGGTCAGAGGCAGAACCACCCCCAACCGGACAGGCTCTTTTGTTCCTTCACAGCTCACTAGTGAGCAGATAGCCAGAATCAACAATACGCGCTTCATAAACACCTGTGTCCAGTCAGCCCCTGGTCTTTGCCAGATTGCTTTAACAGAGGCTTTTAAAACATTATTCAGTTAATTCAGCTTAGCTCCATCCGGCGATTATTCTTATAAAACATCATCATAATGGGAGGTCATTTAAAATTTATCCGATGACTTTCAAAGCCTTATATAGCGTGGCTAAGAGACATTTCAGCACCAGAATTCAAAACAAACGTTTTAAAAAATAACCAATTCCCGCACACATTAAGAGTGATTACCGGCTATGATTCTGTTGCGTGGTGGTTCTGGAGAATCCTCCCCCCGATTCAGTCAGCCATATGCAGTATTACCAGCGAAGGTATCTCTGGCGTCAGGGAAGTAATCGTCTGCTCGTAGCAATTCTCCACCTGTTTGATGATGCTGGTAATTGACGATGCCCTACGGATACCTGTGCAGATTTTTTCTGTTCCTGCTACTGACACCTCTGATTGCCCGGGGTGAACAACTGACTCCTGTCAGCCTGCAATTGATCTGGAAACACCAGTTCCAGTTTGCCGGCTACTATATGGCCAGGGAAAAAGGCTTCTACCGCGACGCCGGTATCGATCTGACAATCCATGAATACGAAAATGCTATCGACCCGGTAGAAGAGGTCATCAGCGGCCGCAGCAATTTCGCCATCGGCCGCTCAACCGTACTTGCCCAGAAAATCAAAGGCGCAGGCATCATTGCCCTGCTAAGTGCCTACCAGAGTTCCCCGCTGATGCTTCTGACCACTGCAGAATCCGGCATCAGTACACCCGAGCAACTTTATGGAAAGCGCATCATGATGACCCCTGATGCTGAGAATCAGGTGGAACTGCTGGCGATGATGCACCGGGCCGGCGTCCAGAAAGCCGACTTTATCCGACAAGACCATAGCTTTGATGTGAACTCTCTGATCAGCGGTGAAACGGACGCGATGGCTTCCTACCTGTCCAACGAACCTTTTCAACTGGATCAGAAAGGGGTTCAACACCACATAATCCACCCTAAGGATTTTGGTTTCAGTATGTACTCCGATCTGCTGATCACTTCGGAGCAATTTATCCAGCATAATCCGGAACTGGTTGAAGCTTTCCGCCAGGCCACCATTGAAGGCTGGCTGTACGCCTTCGGCAATATCGAAGAAACCGTCGATGTGATTCTCCAGCACTATAACAGCCAGCAACGCAGCCGTGATGCACTATTGTTCGAAGGCCGGAAACTGGCGACACTGGCATTTGATGAAAACGGTAACTTCGGCACACTGGATACAGAAAAACTGCAGGTGATGTCGCAGATCTATCTGCTGTTTAATCTGGTCGATGCCGATCATAAACTGGAAAACTTCGTTTACCGTCCTCCCAACCTATCAATGCTGCCCCTGACCCGGGAAGAACAGCTATTCCTACGCAAACAGAGATCACTGAAGATGTGTGGCGATCCGCTTTGGGAACCCTTCAGTCGACTCAATTTCAATCAGTATGAGGGTATCATTCCGGATTACATGAGTCTGATTGCCAAACGAACCGGGCTTAACTTTGAAACCCTGACCACACCGGTCTGGTTACAACCGGAAGCGGCGATGAAAATCGCCGAGTGCGATCTGATCGCCGGAGCGATGCAAACACCTCAGCGGGCTGAATATCTGCGTTTCAGCCGCCCCTATCTGTCTATGCCGGCGGTACTGGCGGTCAGACAGGATCTTAGCGATCACCCAACGCTCAGGGAGATCCTCAGACAACCCGTCGCGGTGCTGCAAAACTCAGCGTTCGTAGAGATCATAAAGTCACGCTACCCCGACAGTAAGCTGGTAGAGGTTGTATCTGTCGAGATAGGCCTGAACATGCTGCAAAAAGGCGAAGTTGTCGCCATGCTGGATGCTGCCGACAGTATCAGTAATGTTGTCCAGCGCTATAAGTTGTCCGGTATCAAAGTTATCGATCAGGTTCACGACAACTGGGATATCAGCATCGCCGTTAATCCGAAACTCGCGGATACGCCGCTACTGAGCATACTCAATAAAGCGATCAGCAGTCTGTCGGAAGAAGATCATCGACAAATCCGCAGCAAATGGGTCAAAGTCACCTTTGAGCATCAGACTGATTACAGCATCCTCTGGCAGGTACTGCTGGGAAGCAGCCTGCTGGTACTGTTTCTCACCTATCGCTACCGGGTTATCCAGCTTCATAACCGGCAACTGCGAGAAATGGCTCGCCACGATCAGCTAACCGGCCTCTACAATCGCCGCTTGCTGCACCAGATACTGGAAGAAAGTGTCGCTATTGCATCGCGCTATCAGCGGCCATTATCACTGATCTTCTTCGACATTGATGACTTTAAACAGATAAACGATCAGTACGGTCACAATATCGGTGATCAGGTACTGAAAGCGATCGCCGGAGTGCTCCAGGATAACTGTCGTTCGACGGATACTTATGGTCGCTGGGGTGGCGAAGAGTTCATCATCATTCTGCCGGAATCCCAGCTTAAGAGTGCACTGATCAGTGCAGAGAAAATACGCAAGGCGGTCGCAGAGAGCCACTCACAAGAGACCGGTTTGCCGGGCATTACCTGTAGCTTCGGAGTAGCTGAGTTCTGTGAAGCCGAAACCGCCGACAGTCTGTTGAACCGCGCAGACCAGGCACTATACAGAGCCAAAGCTGCGGGCAAGAACTGTGTCTGTTACGATGAGATAACTCTACTCTGAAGCCGTGCTAGAATGCCCGTTTCAGACCACCTGAAACTCATGGGCCTGTGCGATGTCTCTGGAAAGCGCGATCAGCTTCTTTATTGCTATTTTTATCTTCGGTATCACACCCGGTCCGGGAGTCTTCGCGATTCTTGCCAAAGCGATGGTTGAAGGCGCACGACGCTGTTTTCTGCTGGCGCTGGGGATGGTGGTCAGTGATATTGTTTATCTGATCCTGGCCTGCCTGGGTCTGGCGGCCATTGCCGAACACTGGGGTGGATTGTTCACAGCCATTCGCTGGGCCGGTGCTGCTTACCTGATCTATCTGGGAGTGAAGCTCTTTACCACCAAACCGGATCTGAACATGGCGGCTACTCAGGCAGGCAAAGGCTCACGGGCATCACTGGAGTTTGCTCAGGGATTCCTGATTTCAGCGTCTAACCCCAAGGTGATTCTGTTTTATATCGCCTTCCTCCCCACCTTTATGGATCTGACAGTGCTGAGTTCTGCCGATATAGCGCTGGCATCTGCGCTGACCCTGATTGCTCTGATGGCCGGCCTGATGCTGATTGCCTATGCTGCGCACTGGGCCAGTGCCCGGTTGCAGTCAGAAAAGTCGGTTAAACGACTGAATCAAACCGCCGGCGGCATTATGATCGGCGCTGGCGCTTATCTCGCAGCCCGGAGCTGAATAAGCTCCGGGATTCACAGACTCAGGCAGATACCAGACGGAACCGGCCAGCCAGTTCATTCAGTTTCTGAACCTCGCTGCGCACTTCGTTGATAGCGTGCACCACCTGCTGAGCATCCTGCTGAGTTGTTCCGGCCACATCGGAGATATTCACAATCCGCTTATCAATGTCCACCGCCACGGTACTCTGCTGATTAGTTGCAGCCGCAATCATCACATTCATTGAAGAGATCGTTTCAACGGAGTGAATGATGTCATCCAGCGCCGAAGCAGCGGATTCTGCCAGTTCGATGCTGTCCTGCGCCAGCTTGTTATTCACTTCCATCGATTCCACTGCCTGCCCGGCACGATCCTGAAGCTGCTGAACAATCTCCTGAATCTGCTGAGTGGATTGCTGGGTTCTTTGCGCCAGATTGCGCACCTCATCAGCTACCACGGCAAAACCACGGCCCTGATCGCCCGCACGAGCCGCCTCAATCGCAGCGTTCAGTGCCAGCAGGTTAGTCTGTTCAGCAATGTCGTTAATCACCGAAGTCACCTGACCGACTTCAAAGGATTGCTGCTTCAATGATTCAATCTGCTGCGCAGTCTGATCCAGAGTCTCGTGCATCTGAATCGCCTGTTTGCGCGAGCGACCAACGATTTTGCCCCCTTCACGGGCCTGATCACCGGTACTGACTGCCGCCTGTTCCGCTTCGGTAGTGTTACCGGATACTTCATGAACCGTGGTAGTCATCTGATTCATCGCCGTTGCCACCAGCTCGATATCGTTATACTGACGCGACACTCCGGCTTCTGCGGAGGTAGTGGCTTTCACCACATTCACAATATGCTGATCAGCAGTGCTGGCTACCGCCTGCACATGACGCAACAGCTCACTGACGTGCTCCAGCATCTGGTTATAGGAACCGAATAACTGGCCAATCTCATTATCTTCGTGGCTGACAGCAAAGCGGTGGGAGAAATCCCCTTTGCCGACTTCCCGCATCCGGGTACGCAGGCGTTCAACATTATCCATCAGCATACGCAGACCAAAAATACGTCCCAATACCACCAGGAACAGGATCAGTACGATACAGCTGAATGCCAGCATCAGCTGAGTACGGGTTGTGCTGTTCGCTTCCGCGGTCATCATCACGACCGCTTTGTTCATCTGCTTCAGAATCACCGGGGATTGCTGCTGGATCTGTTTCAGAGTGGCATCCGAGCCATTATCAACGTGTTGCAGGATCAGGATCTTGTACTCTTTCCAAAGCCCCTCAACATGACTCATCTGCTTAAGGATCGCCTTATTAGTCAGGGCGTTCATCCCGGACTGGCTGTCACCATTTACAATTCTCGCATGGGATTTTTCAAACAGAGCGATAGTCTTTTCCAGCGCAGCCTTCTGCTCAATACCTGCGGCCACCAGCATCGCCTCTTTCGCCATCCGCTGACTGAGCATTCGCTGACGTCCGGCTTCGTTGATGGTCTGCGGATTGATCGCCATGCTCATATACAGAGCAACGGCAGACACCGTCGCAAGAACAAATATCAGCGCATAGGACAACATAAACTGGCGATTGATCGTCTTGCAGCCAATCAGCCGCAGAATATTATCGATCATCGTTGCTAACGAACTATACATCCCAATCTCCTTAATCAAAGCAACCACTACCCGCCGGGCACAGATACAGTGAGGCAGGAAAGTCAGAGTGTAGTTGAAAGACGGAGACGGGAAACCTGTCGACGGTCAAGTTCCTCACCACCCTGTGGATATTTATTACCCATTTTGAACATCTCCGATGTTTTAATCAGCCCGACCGATTCCACTCACTTTAAGCTATAATCCCGCCCCTACCGATCAAACAGCCAGTAATGCATTATGGAAACACTGTCTTCTCCCCAGGGGTCATTCAATCTTCAACGCTATCCGGTCAGGCAGAAAGAGACTCTGCGCGCCTGGGATGCCGCCGATGAGTACCTGTTACAAACGGTTGCAGAACAACAACCTGCGGTTACGGGGCAGGTATTGATTATGAATGACAGCTTCGGCGCGCTCAGCTGTGCTCTGGCTGATCTGTCCCCTCTGTCAGTAAGTGACTCCTTTATTGCCCAGCAGGGAACCTCTGCCAATCTGGCTCTGAACCAGATCCCTGCGGATCAGGTAACACTGCTGAATTCACTGCAGCCGTTGGCGACACCTGGCACCAAGTTTGATCTGGTAATCATTAAAATTACCAAAAGTCTGGCACAGCTGGAGGATCAGCTACACCGGCTGCGCCCCTATCTGAATGAACAGAGTCTGGTCATTGCCGGGGGGATGGTGAAAGGCATCCATACATCCACTCTGAAACTGTTTGAAACGCTGATCGGACCGACGCATACATCTCTGGCGCGCAAAAAGGCCCGTCTGATTTTTTCGGAACCGGATCTGCATCTGCAACCGCCGGCCAACAGCTACCCAAAGACCTATCAGTTGGAGGGTACGCAGTATCAGATTACCAATCACGCGAATGTGTTCTCCCGGGAAAAGCTGGATATCGGCACCCGTTTTTTTATCCAGAATCTGCCGGACGATAATCGCTATCAGGACATCGTCGATCTCGGTTGTGGTAATGGTATTGTCGGACTGCTGGCCGCTGAAAAGAATCCTGATGCAACAATTCACTTTGTTGATGAATCCTTTATGGCTGTCGCCTCTGCCAGAGAAAACTTTCAAAGGGCACAACAGGATAGAACCGCTGATTTCAGAGTCACTGATTGCCTGCAGGGATTCAGTCCAGTCAGTTGTGATCTGATTCTCAACAACCCGCCCTTCCACCAACAGAGTGCCGTCGGCGATTTCATTGCCTGGCAGATGTTTAAAGAATCACATACGGTTTTAAGGCAGAGCGGCGAACTCTGGGTCATTGGTAATCGCCATCTGGGATACCATGTAAAGCTGAAGCGACTGTTCGGCAACTGCCAGACCGTAGCCAGTAACAAGAAGTTCGTTATTCTGAAAGCAATTAAACGCTGAATGCGACCATCTGCTATTCGACCACCCGCTATGAATCCGCTATATTTAGCACCGCCTGACCAGGGAACCTGTGGATCAGGTACTCATTTCGTTCGGGTAGGCTAATGGATCTGCAAACCTGGTTTAGTGGATCTCTGTCTTATGGTTCGCCAACGTATCCCGTGGTTCGGAACACTGTGTTTTACACTGGCACTGTCGAGTACCGCCAGTACTCTTGCCAGTGAACTGACAGAAGCGGATTTTCTCAGTGAGATTCCACTGACCTCTACCGCCACCCGGCTACCGCAACAGATCCAGCAGGCTCCCGCGTCAATCACTGTGATTGATCGCCGTATGATTGAGGCCTCCAGCGCTGTGACCCTGTCTGAAGTTCTGCGCCTGGTACCGGGCATGCAAGCCTATTTCACCGCAACAAATACCGCGGCCGCGGCATACCATGGCGTCAGTGACAAGTTTCCTCCCCGCATGGAGGTGATGATCGATGGGCGCTCAGTCTATATCCCTCTATTTTCAACGGTGCTCTGGGATGCTCTGCCAATTACCCTGCAGGATGTTGAAAGAATCGAAGTGGTCAGGGGGACTAATACCGTTACCCAGGGTTCAAATGCCTTTCTGGGAGCCATAAACATCATTACCCGCAGCCCTCTGACTGATGATTTCAACAACGGTCTGCAGGTGACTGCAGGGCAGTTCGATACCCGGAATATACAGGCCCGGCATGGTGGCCATCATCAGCAGGGGCACTATACACTGACAGCAGGTCTGCTCAGTAATGATGGCAATACTCTGTACAACGGAGACCAGGACCCCTACTCAAATCGCTATATCAATTTCAGCACCAGTTTGTCCCCGGATCTGCGTAACACCTATACCCTGGATCTGGGCTACACGCGGGGTTTTACAACGGTCGGCGACATTGATAACGAAATAGAACTGGGAAAACGGGAGCAGGAATCCCACTATCAGTATCTGCGCTGGCATCGGATACTGTCTGATCAGACAGAGATGGACCTCAGCTACAGCCACAGCTATCTGCGGCTGGATGCAGATAATCTGGATACCAATTATGTTCGTCAGAACCTGAATACAGATCCACTCGCCGCAGCCCTGTTACTCGACCCGGTCGTCTTTGCGCAACAATTTCTGGACGCTAATGATCCATACCGATTTACCGGAGAAGTCGGTGACACGCAGGTTCATGATATAGAACTGACCTTTACCCATCACTTTTCAGAGACCAGTAATCTGGTTGCCGGAACGGGCTATAAGTCAGATCGGGCCCGCAGTCGGGAACTACTGGACAGTCATGACTGGATCAGCGAAGAACGATACCGACTGTTTGGCCACTGGGAATATAAGGGCCTGTCACAATGGCAGTTCAACAATGGCGTAATGATCGAGAATGCTGGTCATGGTGCTACGCGGGTTTCTCCCCGTCTGGCGGCTAATTATCAGTGGTCAGAAAACACCACCCTGCGTGCATCGATAGCCCGCGCTTATCGTATGCCGTCGCTGCTGGAGCGCCATCTGCAGAATATTGTCTATAATCCGGCCGCTCTGGTGCCTCTGTATCAGGAGATCTACGAGATCAACACGTTGGGCAATGAGGATTTGAGACCAGAGCAGATCGACTCCTTCGATATCGGCTTTCTGCAACGCTGGCCTGCTTTCCACAGCGACCTGGATATCCGGTTGTTTCACGAGCGTATCCGCGATGGCATCAGCACTACCTTCCTGCCCCTTGATACACCGATTACTCAGCCTGGAGGGACTGATACCCGCTACCGCACCGAAGCCAACCGGGCCAACTGGTATAATTATGGCGTGGATATGCAGTTCCGATATCAGTCAGATCACGCCCTTAACCCTCTGTTCGTTCTCAGCTATGGCCATATAGAAACCCGGGGGAGCGAAATTATGGCAAACAGGCCGGTATCAGTAATCCGGACGTGATTGATGATCTGGCAGATCGCAATCCGGCCCACACTGTGACGGCACTGGCAGGTATCACATTGCCACAGCAGTGGCAGCTCAGCGCAACCTATTATTACCTCATCCAGGTACGCTGGCTCGAAGGCAGTGGTAATGAACCGAATGATGCCTACCACCGGACCGATCTGAAGCTGTCCCGGCTCTTTAATCTGCCCCAGGATCAGACTCTGAATCTGGCATTCACAGCCCAGAATCTGGACAATTCCGTACCGTCGGAGTTCTATACCCGCAACCACTTCGGACGTCGCTACTATATGCAGATGGAATGGCAGTTCTGAATGCCTTCCCAGAGCCCTTCTGATAGCCCTTCTGAGATCTTTGCCCCCCATACTGCGATCATGTAAACCGCTGTTTTTAATTCCTGAACCAATTGTCGTCGCTGTTCATCGACCCTTATTACATTCTGCGGTATATTGGCCGCAGGTACAGGAGATTTCACGCACCGGATGCTTGCTCCTGTAGGTCTTCAGCAGTATCAAGACGCCTGTAATTCACACGGATCTGTTAGCACCGGGATTCCGGGTTATCAGATCAGTCAGCACCCACCCGAAGAAACGGAGCACTCGGGTATTGCTTCTTCAATATTATCGATTTGATTGGATGAAGGTCGTTTCCGTGTTTCTGTCCCGTATACTGCCGCTGATAGCTGCTACCAGCTCTCTGTTTTTTCCCGGTGCTCTCTATGCAGAGTTCACTGAAGACGATTTTCTCAGTGATATTCCTGTTACATTTTCTGCGACCCGACTGCCTCAGACACTGCAGGAAACTCCTGCGTCGGTGACCATCCTGGACAAAAATATTATCCGGGCATCCAGCGCTACAAACCTGACAGAGCTGCTGCGTTTAGTCCCCGGAATGCAGTCTTACCATACCGCGACCAATACCTCGGCGGTGGCCTACCACGGTATGAGTGACAAGTTTCCCCCGCGCATGGAAGTAATGCTCAACGGCCAGTCGATATATGTCCCTCTGTTTTCCACGGTGGTCTGGGAAACGCTGCCGATTGAGATTGAAGATATCGAGCGTATTGAAGTGGTCAGAGGGACCAATACCGTGACCCAGGGATCAAACGCACTGCTGGGCTCAATCAATATCATTACCCAGTCCGCCCTGAGCACACCGGAAACCAGTCTCAGTTATCGCAGTGGCAGCTTGGGCAGCGAAACCACCAGAATCCACCACAGCAGTAACAATGGCGGACTTCAGTATCGGATTTCGAGCGGCGTCACAGGTAACGATGGTGCGACATTCGACAATGGTGAACGTGACCCGTATCTGAAGAGATATCTGAGCTTCAATGGCACATACTCGCCAAGCCTTTCAGATACTCTGACCTTCGGCTTCGGCCTGAGCAATGGCTATTCCTCTGTGGGTGATATCGATAAAGATCCTGAGCCGGTTCACCGGGAATTCGAAACTCAGTATCAGCATATCAACTGGCAGCACCTGCTGAACGACAGCAGTGAACTGAACCTCAGTTATGCCCATAGCGCTCATGATCTTGATGCAGAAAACCTGACTGTTGCAGTCGTACGCAGTGGCATTACCGACAGCATATTCGCATCTTCAGCACTGATTCGGGCGGCCTACGGC
This sequence comes from Amphritea sp., assembly GCA_025800245.1. Taxonomy (GTDB): domain Bacteria; phylum Pseudomonadota; class Gammaproteobacteria; order Pseudomonadales; family Balneatricaceae; genus Amphritea. The sequence continues at coordinate 14,078 of JAOXSA010000100.1, forward strand.
AACGACCCTGTTGCCCTGGCACAGGACTTTCTGGACTCAAATGATCCCTACCGCGCAACGGCTGAAATCGGTCGTATCGAACAGCACGATCTGGGCGCTTCACTGACATTTACCCCATCTCCGGATCATCAACTGATTACAGGCCTTGAGTACCGGTTGGGACAGGCTATCAACCGACAACTTCTTGATACTTCTGAATGGGTCAAAGAGGAAAACACTCGTCTGTACACTAACTGGGAATATTCCGGTGTTGAGAACTGGCTGTTCAATAACGGCGCAACCGTGGAACACTCCAGTACAGGCAGCACGCGGATGTCGCCCCGACTGGCAGCAAACTATCAGATCAGCCCACTGACCAGTCTGCGCAGTTCTGTCAGCAGAGCCTACAGAATGCCATCGCTGCTGGAAGCCAACTATGAAAGCGTTGTGTATATTCCCACTACACTTCAGGGCGCTCTTGGTCAGATTTACTCTTATGAATTTCTGGCCAATGATGCTCTGAAGCCGGAACAACTCGACTCGTTTGACATTGGCTATCTGGCCCAGTGGCCAGAATATCACAGCAGCATCGATATACGGGTTTTCTATGAAAAGATCACAGACGGCATCACCACCACCTATCGTCAGTTAACAACACCGACCACCACTGGCGATACGCTCTACCGAACCTATATGAACCGGGCTGAATGGGATAATCGTGGTTTTGAACTGCAGTATCGCTACCAGTCAGGCGAAGGCTTTCAGCCTCTGCTGCTGTTAAATTATGCCTATATAGATAGCAACGGTTTCCGTAATAACGGCAACCACAAAAACAGTGCGACCGATGTGATTGAAAGGCTGGAAAGCCGTAACCCAATGCATACCTTTTCAGCACTGGGCAGTGTGACTCTTCCTGAACAGATTCAGATCAGTGCCAGTCACTTTTATCTGAGCTCTGTACGCTGGCAGGAAGCGGTGAGCAGCAGTGATCCACCTAACGCTCCCTACCACCGTACGGACATTAAAGTTGCCAGGCAGTGGCGTATTACCCATGACAGTGACTTCTGGCTCTCTTTCACTGTCCAGAACCTTTTCAATGCACCATACTCTGAATTCTATGCTACCAATATTTTCGAGCGCAGAACCTATCTGCAGGCTCAGATAACCTTCTGATCCACTACTGACTCTGTACTGATATGCAACAGTTACTGCAGGATGCAAAATGGTTGATCGGCTCAGGAACACTGACCCTTATCAGCCTCCTGTGGCCTGTTGCCGCGTCGGCACAGGAGCAGATACTGCTCATCCTCAGCAACAGCAACGCCAACTACAGCCAGATTGCGGATACCATTGAGCGTCAGCATCAGAGTGTTGAGTTTACCCGTAAACAGATCACTGAACTGAAATCCCTGCCCCAGGCACGGCTGGCAGGTTTCGAACGCATCATCGCCATCGGCAGCAGCGCAACCGAACTGGCGATAAAAGCCGCAAAGCCCGGTACACAGATTCTCAGCACATTCATACCCAGCCAGAACTTTAAGCGACTGAGTAAAGACTACAAACTGCTGATCGATACCAATCAACTGACTGTCAGTGCAACCTATCTGGATCAGACCCTGCAACGACAGTTACTACTGGCAAAACTGATTCAACCGGAACTGAAAACACTGGGCTTTATCATCGGGGAAGACTCCCAGCCCTATCTGGATCAACTGATGGAGCTGGCTCCCAGACAGAATCTGGCCATCAAGTATGCCCGCCTGAAAGACGATGACAGTCCGATCCAGCGTATTCAACCGATCATTAACAGTACCGAGCTGTTTCTGGTGCTGCCGGACCGGACCACTTTCAACCCGATCACCGCAAAATGGCTGCTGTATCTCTCTTATCAGAATCAGGTACCGCTGATCGCCTTCTCGCAGAATTATGTAAAAGCCGGGGCTGTAGCTGCCTGTATCACCAGTCCGACCGACGCTGGTCGCCAAACCGCTGACCAGCTACGGAATTTACTCAACGATCAGCCAGTCACAACCGGCTACAGCTCATACTTCTCAGTGATTACCAATCCGAGAACGGCTCGCAAGCTGAATTTATCTATACCGACACCGGAACGCCTCCAGCAACAGATTCAGGAGGCGGAGAAATGATGAAACGACACAACGACACACTGTACGGTATCCGCCAGCAGGTTTTACTGATAACCCTGGTACCCCTGGTATTAATGACACTGATACTGGCAGGCTACTTTGTTTCTACCCGCATATCCGATAATCAGGCCGCACTGATTGAGCGCGGCGAAACCGTATCCCGGCTATTAGCAGAAGCGTCTGAATTCGGTCTGATTTCAGGTCTGACACACCAGCTCAATGCCTTGAGCCAGGGACCCATTCAGGAAGCCGATGTCGCCGATGTACTGTTCTATGATGCCCGCAAACAACTGCTGTTCCGCTCGGACAGCTTTGATGCACAGATCGAGCTAAGCCAGTATCCGCTCCACCAGAAAACAGGCGAATTCTGGCTTTTCTCGACACCGGTGGTTTCAAGGGGTGTGGTTATTCTGGACTCCCCCGAACAGGCCAATGAAGCTGATAACAGCGACCTTCTCGGTTGGGTTGTGGTTGCCCTGTCAACTCAGCCTATGCACAGCCGGGAAAACCAGATCATCAGTAACAGCTTGCTGCTGTTATTAGGCGGTCTGCTGATCACCTTTATTGTTGCAGCCCGATTCGCTGAAACACTGACTCGCCCCATCATAGCTCTGACGGGTGTCGTTAAAGAGCTGGAAGAAGGTAACCTGGCAGCACGGGTAGAAGTCGACTCGAAAGCAGAGATTGGTTCGCTGGAACGCGGCGTCAATCTGTTGGGTGAAAGGGTCCAGCAATCCAATCAGATACTGGAAAATCAGGTCGAAAAAGCCACCCAGAGACTACGCCAGACGCTGGGGCATCTGGAAACTCAGAACAGTGCCCTACAAAAAGCCCGCCAACGGGCGGATCAGGCCAATATGGCCAAGGATGAGTTTCTTGCTCGCATGAGCCACGAGCTGCGCACCCCACTAACATCGGTGCTCGGTTTTACCAATATGCTGAAACAGACAGATCTGACATTCGAGCAGCAGGAACACTGCCGGATTATCAATCAGACCTCGACCATGCTGCTGTCCATCATTGATGACATTCTCGACTTTGCCAAGCTTCAGTCTGATGCAATTAAACTGGAAAGAATCCAGTTTAATCCCGAAGAAATACTCCATGAAGCCATCGAGATGCAATCACAGAGCGCCGCAGCTAAAGGTCTTGAGATCGCCTGCATCTGCACAGAAGAAGCCGGCAGCGACGTCCTGGGAGACCCGACACGCCTGCGTCAGGTAATCACCAATCTGATCAGCAATGCGATTAAGTTTACCGATCAGGGCGATATCATTATCCACCTGGCAGTGCGTCGCCAGGATAAACATAACGTTCAGTTCAATCTGTCAGTAAAAGACAGTGGTATAGGCATCAGCGAAGCGCAACAGCATCATCTGTTCAACGCATTTTCTCAGGCGGACTCATCCATTACCCGTCGATTCGGCGGTAGCGGCCTGGGCCTGGTGATCGTTCAGAAGCTGATTCAGTTAATGCGTGGCGATGTCAGCCTGCAGAGTGAACCCGGAGTCGGAACAGAGATCCAGTGTAGCTTTATCTGCAAACCCTCAGAGCAGAAAATCACGCAGGATACAGTTAACGATTCTGCTGAGCTGATCATTTTTGAGCGTCATCCGGAAAGCCTGGATGCACTGATTCAGATGACGGCTCCAATGGTAAACAGACTGCATAGCTGTGCGACACTGCAAAGTCTTGCCAGCACACTATCTTCGGTACAGAGCCATAATACTTATCTGATCTTCGCGCTCAGTGCCAACGCGCACATCGCTTCACAGCAAAAGCTCCGGATGCAATCACTGTTTGATTCATTCCAGGGGCATATATTGCTGCTGACACCCGCCGCCGGACACCACACTGCAGAGATTAATCAGCTTAAACAGCATCCTCACCTGTCGCTGGGTACCAAACCGGTACGCAGAACTCTGCTGCAAAGTTGGCTGAGCAATCGTTCGGTAGAAAACCTGCCACAGCCGCAGAAACAGAATACCACTCCATTACCCGCTGATACCCGGGTCGTCATTGCTGAAGATAACGACTTTAACCGCCTGTTACTGCGCAAGATTCTCGAGTCAGCAGGAGCGACCGTTTATGAAGCCCGCAACGGCAGACAGGCAATCGAGCAAGTGAAAAGCCAGCAACCTGATGCTGTCATTATGGACGTGCATATGCCCGTTCTTGACGGTATCTCAGCGTCAGCCGAGATACGCAGGATGCATAGAAACCTGCCAGTCATTGCACTTACAGCCAATGTAATTTCCAGCGAAGAGATGGCACTGCGTCAGGCTGGCGTAAGCCGGATTGAATACAAACCAATCAATGACAAGCGCCTGATTAATCTGCTGCAACTGCTGTGCCGTCAGGCACGGGAACCGATAGCTGATTTCAGCACCGACATACCGGATGGGCCATCACAGGTCACCAACCTGAGCCGGTATCAGATGAGCAAGGAAGATCTGCATCAGGAACTGACGCAACAACTAGCGGCATTGGAAAAAGGGTTTAAAGAAGATAACACCGCAGCACTGAGAGATCACAGTCACCAACTGACGGGACTGGCGGGACTGCTGGAACTCCCGGAGCTGGAATTAAGCAGTATTGAACTCAATGAAGCCGTTAAAAATGGCGCAAAGCGGATTGTGTGGCAGTTACTGTGGCGGTTAAAGCGGTTGATAGAAAAGCAGCAGTATCTTGACTGACAGTGCCACTAAAAATCCTGAGTGACCGGACGCTCACGAATGGTCTTCTCCAGTTCATCGGCTATGCCTGCAATGTACTCTCTGCCGGCCAGGTCGTATATATAGCCATTGATTCCCGGACGCCGTGGGCACTCAGCAAAACCGCCTTCATCAAACTGATAACAGCGCCACCGGAATGCCTCCAGGTCCGCATCATGAGTGATCGGCGTGTTGATAAAAAGTGCCCACGCCTGCTCACTGGTAGAGCGGTCCGCAATTCCCCTCAGTAACTGCAGAACATAACCACTTTCGGGACGGTAGGTAGGAGCACGGCCAAATGCCAGTCCGGCCACAAGAATGATCAGGACCAGCAGGCAAACCAGAAATACAGCGATAAATTCCATGGGAGTCAGTGGTAACGGTTAAAGTTTTCCTCGGTCAGAGCTTTGGCAGCGACTTTTATATCATCAGTATAGCGCGCCTCAAGAGCTTCCATTTCATCCATATATTTCAGCTTCTCAGGGCCCTTAAGCGCCTTCCATGCTTCCAGACGGGGAATATGCTTGCTGCCCTCATACATCGCATTGAAGACGCTGTAGGTCTCATTGTTGGCCAATTGCGGATCAAGATTATCCAGCAATACTTTGCAACGGATCGAAGCCTCAGTCAGAGGAATCTCTCCGTTCAATACTGCCTTGCCAATAACCTGCAGACTCTCAATTATATGCAGACGTCGGTCAGCCAGCTCCTGAGCAAATCGATCAGCTTTTTCCTGCGCTTCTTCACGCTTGAGCTTCTCTGCTTTAAGCAAGCGAAAAACATACATGCCCAGCCCGGCAATAATAACCAGATTCAGAACAATCAGACTGTAGATTAGGGTTTCAGACATTTGCAGTACCGCTCCCGGGCTTTAGAATCAGAAAAAAGAACTTACAGGGTCAGACTATGCTGATCATGAACCAGCCCCCCAGTGTGGGTGACATTATCCACGAAATGTACCTTAAGCCCAGTGGCCTATCGATAAAAGATGCGGCAATGCTATGCAATCTTTCGGAAGAAGTACTCAGACAGATCATATCCGGTGAACAAAAACTTGGTTATGAGCTGGCTCTGAAACTGAGTAAAGGATTCAACACCAACCATACCTTCTGGCTGAATATTCAGGAGGATGCAGAAAAAGAAGGATAGCTCATGATGAGTAGCGAGTAGCGAGTAGCGAGTAGCGAGTAGCGAGTAGCGAACATTATTCAATAA
>JAOXSA010000180.1 GCA_025800245.1 Amphritea sp.
TTCGAACAAAGCGCCAAACTTGGCCTCGGCTTCCACTTTGAGCAACGTCCAGCTGGATACGATTGTTGGTTCGATCGAATAGGTCAGATTGAGATTGCCGCTTTGGCGAATACGCACTTTCCCATTCAGTGTTTCCACACCATCATTGGCCACAAATGTAAAATCTGACTGACCTTCGGTGCTAACCAACGGCTGAAATCCCAGATCCGCCGCAGAGGTCGCGATAGCCCCATCAATTTCAACCAGATATTCCGGGATGCTTTCGGTTACATCAAAGGTGCCAGACACTTTGAGCCCAAGGCCAATATCAAGCGTCCAGTCCAGAGTCGTGACCTTCAATGAGGCCTCGCCCAGCGGGCTCGTATCCAGATCTTTGATTTCTTCAGAGCCGTCTTTGTTGCGCTTGCGGACCTGATTGACCAGATCATCTAGCGTGAACTCCTTGTTCAGCTCTGACAGCGCATTGACATACGGGATCCATTCAAGTGCCGATGTCTGCAACGTCAGGATCTTGTCAATATCCTCTGCCTTGGCGACAAGCGGGGCGGCGCCACGTACAACGTCGTCTTCTGGCGGAGTGAGCACGAGGCTGATATCAGGCACATTGCTGATGTCAGCGCCAAGACGATCAGCGATGCTTTGGACTGTGACGCTTGCGCCGTCTTTTTTTAAGGTTGCCAGGGAAACTTCGTGGCTAATGCCATCAGGCTGTAACAAAAACGGGGCGGACTGGGCGGCAAAAGGCTCATTGTTAGGAAGCGAAATGCCAAAATCGGCGATGCCAGTCGGTCCAAGAACCTCAAGAAACGCGACCACATCCATGCTTTCGAAAGAGAACCCGCCCAGATCAAGTGTAGTGGCCTCTCCTCCTGTTTTGACCACTTCGATATCAAAGGGATCCCCAGGCTGAACCACCAAAGGTGTGATCAATTCGGCATCATAGTGATGGGCAACCTGGGCAGTGCCTGCGCTTGCTTTGTCAAAATCGAGATAGGTTCCAAATTCAAGATCGGCCCGCAGATCTGATGTGAATGGGCCAGCTTCGATAATGCTGGTTGCGTCCAGTTCGATTACGGCCAGTTCATATCCATGTTCCAGCCCGTCGAAAATTTCGGTCCCCGCATCGTTTTCACCTGCTGGGATGTCCGCTGCGCTGGCAAAGACCTTATGGAAATAGGCCTTAAACGCTTCGTGGCGATCGCTATCTTGTAAGGTGCTGCTGGCAACAAATGTCGTGGCTTCATCATATTCCTGAAGCCCACCAAAGGTATAGAATGGATCTATATCACGCGCATATATCCTGTTGCCCTGCGTGTAGTATTCAAGAAAATGAAATTTATCATCAGGGTCGCTCCATTCGTAAAACAGCGGGACACGCACCGCGGGGCCTGTCTGTTCTTCCAGCACCCAATCCACCCGAATCCGTTCGGACAGATCACCGCTACGGTGAAAGTCAAAGACGACGTCACGACCTTCCGTCTGCACCACACGCCGCGCATCTACGGTAACAATGGCAGCGTCGTCATCGAGAATTTCACCCTGTGCAGAAAGGCGGCCCAACACCGGCACATCG
>JAOXSA010000182.1 GCA_025800245.1 Amphritea sp.
CGAAAACTTCAAAGACATTTTTGGCTAAATCCAGGCCGATACGTATACTTTTCATGGTGGACTCCTTCGGTTCGACTGATTATTCACCTTTCAATGTGGCACAAGGTGCCGGGGTTGAGGGAGTCCATCCCATTTCCCTAATGGAACGTCTGACAGGGTATAAACTGTTAACATAGCAGGTTAGACAGTTTTGGATCAGGTTTGCGGGCCGCGCGGTAATACAGCGCGACATTGCCGATCTCCTGAACGATCTCGGCTTCAACAATCTGAGCCATTTCCTGAATCAGCTGTTTTTTTGCTTCGCGGTTGCCGACGGCGAATTTAACTTTGATCAGCTCATGATCTTCCAGAGCACGATCAGCTTCCAGCAGGATGTTTTCGCTCAGACCGTTACCGGCAACGGTGATAATCGGATTCAGGCCGTGGCCGATGGTGCGAAACTGCTTCTTTTGCGTAGGGGTTAAGCTCATACTAAAATACTTGGCCTTTAAATAAAGAGCGGCGTTCCGCTCATGAATGTAATTGACTAATTTTACCTGAGTTGGGCGGCAGAGAGTAGCGTCGGACTCAGAAACCGGAGTATTGGGTGGCAAGATCTAAAAGCAGTGGCCGTTGGTTGCAGGAACACTTCGACGATCAGTATGTCAAAAAGTCGAAGGAACTGGGATATCGCTCCCGTGCCAGCTTTAAACTGCTGGAACTGAATGAAAAGGATAAACTGATCCGGCCAGGCATGACTCTGGTGGATCTGGGGGCCGCCCCGGGTGGCTGGTCTCAGATAGCTGCAGAGCTGGTCGGTGATGATGGGCGGGTCGTGTCATCGGATATTCTGCCAATGGACCCTTTGCCGGGGGTGCAGTTTGTTCAGGGGGACTTTACTGAGGAGTCTGTGCTGAATGAAATTCTGCAAACGTTGGGAGAAGAGCTGGCAGACCTTGTAATTTCTGATATGGCCCCCAATATGAGTGGTATGAACGCTGTCGATCAGCCGGCAGCGATGTACCTGGTAGAGCTGGCGCTGGATATGGCGCGTCAGGTGTTGCGCCCTGGTGGTGATTTCGTTGCTAAAGTCTTTCAGGGTGAGGGCTTTGACGAATATATGAACGATATGCGTACCAGCTTTACCAAAGTGTATACCCGTAAACCGGACTCTTCACGGGCCCGGTCGCGGGAAGTCTATCTGATCGGAAGAAATTTCCGTCCCTGATATGGCTAATGCGGCGTAACTGCTGTAGTTTTGTCTGCTTGATATGCGGACGCAAAATTTGAGTAAACAGAGGGTTTTCCTTTGAACGATATGGCTAAGAATCTGGTTCTGTGGCTGGTGATAGCAGCAGTACTGTTGACTGTTTTCAATAATTTTAACAGCGAGAGCAGCTCACAGAATCTGAATTACTCTGACTTTATTACTGAAGTTAAGCAGGACAGAGTAAAACGGGTAATCATCGACGGTTTCACCATTCAGGGCGAGCGAATTAATGGCGAGCGCTTTGAAACTGTGCGTCCGGCACTGCAGGATCCGAAACTGGTTGAGGATCTCTACAACCATGATGTCGAGATTGAAGGTAAGCAGCCTGAAAAACAGAGTGTCTGGACTCAGCTGCTGGTTGCCAGTTTCCCGATTCTGATTATTCTTGCCATCTTTATGTTTTTCATGCGCCAGATGCAGGGCGGTGGCGGCGGCAAAGGCGGTCCGATGTCCTTTGGTAAGTCGAAAGCCCGCATGATGAGCCAGGATCAGATCAAGACGACCTTTGAAGACGTAGCCGGCGTTGAGGAAGCGAAAGAGGAAGTTAAAGAGCTGGTCGACTATCTGCGTGATCCGGGCAAGTTCCAGCGCCTGGGTGGTCATATCCCTCGCGGTGTACTGATGGCAGGTAATCCGGGTACAGGTAAGACCCTGCTGGCAAAAGCGATCGCGGGTGAAGCTAAGGTGCCGTTCTTTACCATTTCCGGTTCTGACTTTGTTGAAATGTTTGTCGGTGTGGGTGCATCCCGTGTCCGTGACATGTTCGAGCAGGCCAAGAAGAATGCGCCGTGTATTATCTTTATCGATGAGATCGATGCCGTGGGTCGTCACCGTGGCGTTGGTATGGGCGGCGGTAACGATGAACGTGAGCAGACTCTTAACCAGCTGCTGGTTGAGATGGATGGTTTTGAGGGTACCGAGGGTATCATCGTCATCGCAGCGACTAACCGTCCGGATGTACTGGACCCTGCGCTGCTGCGTCCGGGTCGGTTTGACCGACAGGTTCATGTGGGGCTGCCGGACATTCGCGGCCGTGAGCAGATTCTTAAAGTGCACATGCGTAAAGTGCCACTGGGCGATGATGTGAAGCCTGAGTTGATTGCGCGCGGTACGCCGGGCTTCTCCGGTGCTGATCTGGCTAACCTGGTGAACGAAGCGGCGCTGTTTGCAGCCCGTGCCAGCAAACGTACTGTCGGTATGGTTCAGTTTGAACGTGCGAAAGATAAAATCATGATGGGCGCAGAGCGTAAGTCGATGGTGATGTCTTACGAGGAGCGTCTGAATACTGCGTACCATGAGTCCGGTCACGCGATTGTTGGTCGTCTGTTCCCTGAGCATGATCCTGTTTACAAGGTATCAATTATTCCCCGTGGCCGTGCATTGGGTGTAACGATGTTCCTCCCGGAAGAGGATCGTTACAGCCACAGCCGTAAGATGCTGATCGCTAATATCTGTAGCCTTTATGGCGGCCGTATCGCCGAGGAAATGACGCTGGGTAAGGATGGTGTAACCACCGGCGCGTCTAATGATATTCAGCGTGCAACAAGCATTGCCCGTAACATGGTTGCTCGCTGGGGTCTGACCGATGAGATGGGGCCGCTGCTGTATGATGATGAAGAGCAGGATCCATTTAACCGTGGTTACGGCCAGCCAGGCAAAGTGCTGTCTGAAGATGTTCAGCAGAAGATCGATACTGAGACTCGTCGTATTATCGATGAGTGCTACGCAAAAGCTTACAAGATGCTTGAGGATAACCGGGATATTCTGGAAGAGATGACTCAGGCGCTTATGAAGTATGAGACCATCGATAGCAAACAGATTGATGAACTGATGGATCGTAAGCCTGTCAGCGCTCCGGATGGCTGGGTGGAAGATGAGGCTAAAGCTGAAGCGGATAAGGCTGAATCCAAGCCAGATGAGTTCGATCTGGATGATTCTGACGATGATATGGATGATTCCGATCGTCGCTCTGATAAAGATTCAGATGCGCCAGATCAGAACCTGCATTAAGCTATCGGGTATAGTATCTCTAAGGCCGGTCACCTGACCGGCTTTTTTATAGCTGTTATTAACCGTAACCGCCTTTGTAAGGAATGAATGTGAGCAATCTTTCGGCATTCTCTTTCGGCCAGCGGACGCTGGATCTGACCCGCCCTCAGGTGATGGGCATAGTCAACGTTACCCCGGACTCTTTCTCGGATGGTGGTACTCTGTTCGAGTTGCGTCAGCTCTGCGTTGATATGGCAATTGAGCGAGCACAGCAAATGGTTGCTGACGGTGCCACGATTGTCGATGTCGGCGGTGAATCAACCCGTCCCGGTGCTGCACCTGTTTCTCTGCAGGAAGAGATGGATCGTGTACTGCCGGTCGTCGAGCGGTTGAATAAAGAGGTTGATGCGGTTATCTCGGTGGATACAAGCTCACCGGAACTGATTACTGCTGTAGCCGAACTGGGTGCAGGGCTGATCAATGACGTCCGTGCACTGGGGCGCGAAGGGGCGTTGCAGGCTGCGGCTGCAACAGGGTTGCCGGTATGTCTGATGCATATGCAGGGCAGCCCTGCGACGATGCAGGATGCTCCCTCTTATGATGATGTCGTTGAAGAGGTTGTCAGCTTCCTGAGTTACCGGGCGGAACAGTGTGTTGCTGCGGGTATCGCGAAAGATCAGATTATTCTTGATCCGGGATTTGGGTTTGGTAAAACCCTGGAGCACAATCTGCGGTTGCTGAATAATCTCGATCAGCTTCAGGCGCTTGGTCTGCCGGTTCTGCTGGGTACATCCCGCAAGAGTATGATCGAGCATGTACTGGGGCGTCCGGTCGATGAACGTCTGGCGGGTGGTCTGGCGACAGTGGCTGTCGGTGTGATGAAAGGTGCCTGTCTGTTCCGGGTACACGATGTAAAAGAAACAGTGGATGTGGTGCGGATGACCGAGGCCGTACTGAATGAGTGCAAGGTATAGCAGATGACAAAACGATATTTTGGTACCGATGGTATCCGCGGCAAAGTTGGCGTTGCGCCGATTACGCCGGATTTTATGCTGAAACTGGGCTGGGCTGCCGGTAAGGTATTTGCCCGTGAAGGTCGCAGTAAAATTATTATCGGTAAAGATACCCGTATTTCGGGGTATATGTTTGAGTCAGCTCTGGAAGCGGGATTGTCTGCGGCGGGTGTTGATGTGCTGTTGCTGGGGCCGATGCCGACGCCGGCTATTGCCTATCTGACCCGTACCTTCAACTGCAATGCGGGGATTGTCATCAGCGCATCCCATAATCCGTTCTATGACAACGGTATCAAGTTCTTCTCTTCTCAGGGTACCAAGCTGCCGGATGAGATTGAACATGCCATTGAAGCACAGATGGACATGGCGATGACCACTGTGGAAGCAGCTCAGCTGGGTAAAGCCCGGCGTATAGATGATGCTGCAGGCCGGTATATCGAGTTTTGTAAAGGCACGGTGTCCGGTGATCTGAATCTGCGGGGGATGAAAGTGGTACTGGATTGCGCCAACGGTGCAACCTATCACATCGCGCCGAAGGTCCTGGCGGAACTGGGGGCTGAGGTAATTGATATTGCTTCCTCGCCGGATGGCCTCAATATCAACGAAGATTGTGGCGCTACCTCTACGCGTTTGCTGGAAAAGGTTGTTGTTGCCGAGCAGGCTGATCTTGGGATCGCGCTGGATGGTGACGGTGACCGTTTGATTATGGTGGATCATCGCGGCGAAACGGTCGATGGTGATGAGCTGCTGTTTATTATCGCTCAGGAGCTGCAGCAGCAAGGTCTGCTCAAGGGCGGTGTGGTTGGCACTCTGATGAGCAATTTCGGTCTGGAGCAGGCATTAAAGCAGGCGGACATCCCGTTTGTGCGTGCGAATGTGGGCGATCGTTATGTAATGGAAGCGCTGGCTGAAAATGACTGGTGTCTGGGCGGTGAGTCTTCCGGGCATCTGGTGTGCCGTCATCTGACGTCTACCGGTGACGGTATTGTGGCTGCGCTGCAGGTTCTGCGGGCAATGTCTGTGAATGACGCGACTCTGAATGGTCTGAAGCAGGGCATGAATAAGATGCCTCAGAAGATGATCAATGTCCGTCTGAGTGAGAAGAAAGATGTAGTCAGCCTGCCTGATGTACAGGCAGCTGTGGCTGATGTTGAAGCACGGTTGGGCGATCGTGGTCGGGTGTTGCTACGACCTTCAGGAACTGAACCTCTGGTGCGGGTGATGGTCGAAGGCGATGATCCGCAATGGATCGACGAGTTGTGTCAGGAACTGGTAACAGTCGTTGAGCAGGCACTCTGACCGGTAAGTCATTCATAACAGGCATTTTCCAGTGTCCGGGTTGCTTGTAAGTTGTCCGGAAACTGGGTACTATGTGCGCCGCTTTATACCAAGGGGATTTCATGCGTAAGACAATCGTCGCCGGAAACTGGAAAATGAATGGCTCCAGCGAGTCTATCAAATCGCTGATGGGCGCTCTGACTGCTGGCGTGGTTGCTGTGGATGGTCTCGAAACTCTGGTATGTCCGCCTGCGCCGTATATCGGTCTGGTGGCAGACCTGAAAGGTGAAAGCCCGATCGCGTTAGGTGCGCAGAATGTTTCTGCTCAGGAGTCAGGCGCATTTACCGGTGAATGGTCACTGGGGATGTTGCAGGATCTGGGATGCAGTCACGTTATTCTGGGGCATTCTGAGCGTCGTAGCCTGTTTGGGGAAACCGATGCTGATGTGGCAGATAAGTTTGTCGCGGCGGTTGATGCGGATGTGATCCCGGTGCTCTGTATTGGTGAAACGCTGGAGCAGCGTGAAGCAGGACAGACTATTGATGTGGTCAGCGCTCAAGTTGATGCTGTATTGAATCAGGCCGGTTCGGAACGATTCATGAATGCAGTTATTGCCTATGAGCCGGTATGGGCTATCGGTACCGGGCTGACAGCAACACCTGAACAGGCGCAGGAAGTACATGCGGCGATTCGTGCTCAGCTGGCACAGGCTGATGCGGATATGGCTGCGAAACTGCCGATTCTTTATGGTGGCAGTATGAATGCCGGTAATGCGGCGGAGCTACTGGCTCAAAACGATATCGATGGAGGCCTGATTGGTGGCGCTTCATTGAAAGCTGATGAATTCCTGACGATCTGCGCAGTAGCTGCAGAACGTCGTAAGTAAGTGGAAAAGTAAATGGAAACTCTGGTTCTTGCTGTACACGTACTGCTGGCGGCTGCCATCATTGCTCTGGTTCTGCTGCAACAGGGTAAGGGTGCTGAGGCGGGTGCGTCTTTTGGTGCCGGTGCATCTCAGACTGTTTTCGGTAGTCAGGGTACTGGCTCATTCCTGAGTCGTATGACTGCGATTGTGGCGACTGGCCTGTTTATTACAAGCTTTGTGCTGGCTGTCTATGCGAAAGAGCAGGCTACCAGTGTTTCTGATGCCGGTATCCCGGACGCGCAGCTGATTGAAAGTGCTGCGGAGCAGGCTGATCAGGTGCCTGTGCTGGAAGAAACTCAGGCGCCTGCAGGTGATGCAGACGTACCGCCTGCGGAGTAAGCCTCGAAAAAAATTGCTGGAGTGGTGGAATTGGTAGACACGCCATCTTGAGGGGGTGGTGGCCTATGGCCGTGCGGGTTCAAGTCCCGCCTTCAGCACCATATTTAAAAAGCGCTCCTAAAGAGCGCTTTTTTTATGCGAGAAAATTATGCGAGCAGAGCTCGCCGTGGCTAGATCGTCACGCAAGCGTGACTTGCTCGACCGCACTGCAAAGCAGTGCTCGCTGGTTGCTCGAAAAAGCCGAAGCGCTGCTGAGTCTGAGATCTTTTGTAGCGAGGCACGTCCTCGTGCCGATTAAGGCGGTTAAGTAATTAGCAAGTAGGGTGCGTTATAACGCACCAATATTGATGGTGGTGCAATACGCTATGCTATTGCACCCTACATAGTTAAAGATATTCTGTTCGCCACTCGCCACTCGCCACTCGCCA
>JAOXSA010000183.1 GCA_025800245.1 Amphritea sp.
CGAAAACTTCAAAGACATTTTTGGCTAAATCCAGGCCGATACGTATACTTTTCATGGTGGACTCCTTCGGTTCGACTGATTATTCACCTTTCAATGTGGCACAAGGTGCCGGGGTTGAGGGAGTCCATCCCATTTCCCTAAGTAGAACATGGAATTGTTATGAATCTTGAAGAGTTTATTAAAGAATCACTGGTTCAAATTTCCAATGGGATTACCGGAGCGAACGAAGAGCTAAAAGATACCGGCGCGTTGATCAACCCTCTTCATATTCAAGTTAATTCTGACAGCTCACAGGCGTTCGCCAGGACCGGCCAGTCGCGTAAGGCTCATGAAAACAGCCGTGTTGTTGAGAAGGTAGAGTTTGATATTGCGGTCAGTGCTGAGAAAGGCGAAGGAGCGTCAGCAGGACTGAAGTTAACCGTTGCGTCTATTGGTGTCGAAGCTGGAGGTAACACCGGAAAGTCATCCCGCTCAGAATCGCGAATTCAATTTTCAATACCGGTTGTTTTCCCTGGTGTGGACAGCAATACATAAATAGACAACTGCATGCTTATTAGAGTAATCTTTTTGTCAGGCCTTCTGCAGGCCTGATAGCCCACCGCTCTTTTGAGTAGGCAAACATCCCGTGCGATGGCAGATACTTCTAATGACTGTTACATCCTGAATTTAGTAGATCAGGTATGTTGAGTGGGCTGGCATATCATATGATCGATATTCGGAGATGTGACTATGCAAGATCACCTTATTCGTTTTCCTTCCGGAATTTCTATTCGGCGTTGTCGAGACCAGGCAAAAACAGATGTGCGCTCTGGTCGTTATAACAGCCACTGCCATGCACTAAATGCAATTAGCCAACGAGAAATGGGGCTGAACTGGGATTTAGCCATTTCTTTACTGCGCTCTAACCAGATAGATACGGGCTTCCGATTATTCGAACAAAGCATCTTTGATGAATCTAGCGGATTACTTGGCATAACCTGCTTACAGCAAGATCGTTTAACTGAGCAGCAGTGCGAACAGGTCAAAGAATACGGATACAGTCTTATTAATAGTCAGGATGCCAATAACACAGTAAAAGGTTTCGGGCTAATAGCACTTGGCCACTACTATCGATCGGCAAGAACATCAGATAACTACCGGCAGCCGCATCCTCTTTTTAGTGAGTATATGCGGCACTGGATATACTCTTCCCAGGATAGCTTTTTCCAAGGGTACGAGAAGGCTGAAGAGCGCCTTAAGCAGCTTTATGATGAACCTGGATTATTAGGCCTCGAACGTGGGCAGAGCTATTGGAAAGCAGAAACGGCAGCTCCAACCATGACTGTTGCTGATATTGCTTCAGTCATGGAGCGCTACCCGCTACTGAACCGCTTTGGCTTTGATAAAAACTACGATTATCGCTCTCGTGACGAAAGAGAAAGAATGTTTCAAAGCGGTAAATCAGCGTTGCTGAAAGCAGTCGATGAGTGCAACCGGGCTTGCTTATTCCTACATCATGTAAAGCCCCGCAAAACAATCGACTGGATACGGAGCAGCTATGGCTTAAAACACAATGTGGAAAACTACATACGCGCTTTTCAGGGGACTGGGAATCACTATGTTGCTAATGGATCGTTTATCTGTGCAGCATTACATATGGGCTTCAGAACAGAAGCTGTTGGTCCCGCATCACCTAATACATCGTTTAACTTCAGCCGCCGTTCAAATATCTTGCAATGGAGGAAGTTACAGAATAATGGATACTTTCGTACTAAGAAGGAAATGGAGCGTTTGGAGGCGCTGACAGAAATCATTCGACTATAGCGTTTAAGCAAAGCTGCCAGTTTCAGAAAAGAGCTGGCAGTTTTTTAAAAGTGAAAAATACAGAAATCGAAATATCATGAAATTGGCGCAGAAATATCGTGACGCGCTACATTAAAGGCCGGTGCAGTGATGCTGGCACAAAAGATCAGCAGTACGGTAAAGCCTAAGATGAAGTTGCATTAATCGCAGGCAATAAAAAACCCGGAGCAGTTACCTGATCCGGGTTTTTTTCAGCTCTCTGATTTACGCGTTAGCGTTAGCCAGAGCGCTGTTCAGGGTAGCGCTTGGGCGCATAACCTTTTTAACGGTTTCGCGTTTAGCGTGATAGTAACCATCCAGCTCTGCCGGGCGGCCCTGTACTTCGGCCAGCTCGTTAACGATTGTCTCTTCGTTTTCAGTCAGAGTTTTCGCCAGACCTGCAAACTGTGCTGCCAGCTCGGCATCTTCAGTCTGTGCTGCAACTTCCTGTGCCCAGTACATACCCAGGTAGAAGTGGCTGCCACGGTTATCCAGTTCGCCGGTCTTACGGGAAGGAGATTTGTTCTCTTCCAGCAGTTTGCCAGTAGCGGCATCCAGAGTTTTAGCCAGAACCGCTGCACGCTGGTTGCCCTGCTTGATACCGAAGTCTTCCAGAGAAACGGCCAGTGCCAGGAATTCACCCAGGGAATCCCAGCGCAGGTGGTTCTCTTCTTCAACCTGCTGTACGTGCTTAGGTGCAGAACCGCCAGCACCGGTCTCGTACATACCGCCGCCTTTCAGCATTGGTACGATAGACAGCATCTTCGCAGAAGTGCCCAGTTCCATGATCGGGAACAGGTCGGTCAGGTAGTCACGCAGTACGTTGCCGGTTACGGAGATAGTGTCCAGACCACGCAATTGACGTTCCATAGAGAAGCGGATTGCTTCAACGTAGGACATGATGTGGATGTCCAGACCGTCAGTGTCGTGTTCTTTCAGGTAGGTTTCTACCTTCTTCTTCAGTTCCATATCGTGAGCACGCTCAGGATCCAGCCAGAAGATAGCAGGGGTCGCAGACTGGCGAGCACGGGTTACACCCAGTTTAACCCAGTCACGTACCGGCTCATCTTTGGTCTGGCATGCACGCCAGATATCGCCTTTCTCAACGTCGTGCTGCATCAGCACGTTACCATTGGCATCAACAACACGCATCACACCAGGCTCACACTCGTAAGTCTTGTCGTGAGAACCGTATTCTTCGGCTTTCTTGGCCATCAGGCCTACGTTTGGTACTGTGCCCATGGTAGTCGGATCAAACGCACCATTGGTCTTACAGAAGTTAATCATCTCCTGATAGATACGTGCGTAAGTAGATTCCGGCATAACCGCTTTGGTGTCATCAGTCTGACCGTTGGCATCCCACATCTTACCGCCGCTACGGATCATTGCAGGCATCGATGCATCAACGATAACGTCGGATGGAACGTGCAGGTTGGTGATACCTTTAGAGGAATCTACCATTGCCAGTTTTGGACGGTGCTCGTAGCACTTGTAGATGTCTTCTTCGATCTCTTCGCGCTTAGAGCGTGGCAGAGAAGCGATCTTGTCGTATACGCTACCGATACCGTTGTTCGGGTTAACACCCAGTTGGTCAAACAGTTCGCCGTGTTTCTCGAACAGTTCTTTGTAGAAAACAGTGACAGCGTGACCGAATACGATAGGGTGAGAAACCTTCATCATGGTCGCTTTTACGTGCAGAGACCACATTACGCCGGTTTCTTTTGCATCCTGCAGAGACTCTTCGAAGAAGTCACGCAGTGCTGCGCAGCTCATGCGCATCGCATCCAGTACTTCGCCCTGTTCCAGGCTCAGTTCTTTTTTAACTTCTACGTTGCCCTGTGCATCAACGTACTCGATACGTACGTCGCCGGCTTCAGCCATAGTGATGGACTGTTCGCTGGAGTGGAAGTCACCGCTGCGCATATAGTCAGCGTGAGTCTGAGAAGCCTTGCTCCACTTACCCATAGAGTGAGGGAATTTGCGTGCGTAAGCTTTTACAGCACCTGGAGCACGGCGGTCAGAGTTACCTTCACGCAGTACAGGGTTTACAGCAGAACCCAGGATCTTGGAGTAACGAGCCTGAGCGTCAGCGTCAACATCGTTCTGAGGATCTTCCGGATATTCAGGGATGTCGTAGCCCTGAGATTTCAGCTCGGCAATACAGGCTTTCAGCTGAGGAATGGAAGCAGAGATGTTTGGCAGTTTAACGATGTTTGCTTTTGGATCCTGAGTCAGTTGACCCAGAAACGCCAGACCGTCTTCTACTTTCTGCTCATCGCTCAGATTATCGGGGAAAGCGGCCAGTACGCGGCCCGCCAGAGAGATGTCGCTGATCTTAACGTCGATGCCAGCAGCATTGGTGAATGTTCTTACGATAGGAAGGAAAGAACAGGTCGCCAGTGATGGTGCTTCGTCGGTAAGGGTCCAGTAGATAGTTTGATTAGTTGTAGTCATTGTATCCCCTTGTGTTTCGGCTGATAGCCGGAGAACTGTCTGCACATTGCTGTAGCCTGACCCGAATAGTCCTGATGGCGTCCCCGGCGTTTTGTTTCCGCGCGCGCATTATACGTCAAAAAACTACCAATGCTGAAGCAAATTACCGTCATACAGGGCTTAATATCGACTAAATGATAGTGTGAATGTAGTTTTATTACCGTTTTGAAATATTCAGAGCATCTGGCAGCGATGGGGTGGGAATGTTTTGCTCAAGTTGATTCTCCCAAAGCTTATTGGTCGTTTCACTTCGTTAAGTTCGAAACAGAGAGTCGTGAGTGGCAGAATCGCTACACTTGCGAGTGGCGAGAAGGCTGTTAATCCTTAACAGCCCGATGAATTCAGAGACTTTTATCAGGCTTGGGTGCCACCATTGAACAGGTCGATCTCTGGGCCTTGGTTAGGCAAATAGCGTTGCTCGGCTTGTAGTTCAAGAAGCGCTTCTTCAAACTCGTCATCATCCATTGAGAACCAGTAATCAGGTTTGCGGTTGTTTTTAGCATCCCACGCGGCAGTGGTGGGGTCTTTGGCTCTGGCGGGCTCCAGTTCTGGCACATCAGGCATCGGCTGGCTGGTGTCCATATAACGCTGGATAAGGTTCCAGATGCGCTCGAGTTCTTCCGGTTGTTGGCTGCTGCTGAAGGTATGCAGAGGGATACTGTCTGAGTAGCGATGATAACGATGTACCAGATGAAGTTGATAACTCAGTATCCCCTGATGGCTGGGGCTACTGACCAGATAACAGTCAAACTCCGGGAAAGGGTGGCTGTAGAGCTCTTTATTGTTTTTATAGCGGATTACCCTGCCGGTGCTACGGCTAAAGGTAAAGTGTTTGACCGCTTTCATAAACCAGGGGAGAGGCAGGTAGCCGCGGCCAGAGGCTTCGAAGTAGCCCCAGATTAGGCCTGAAGGAAGGAATACGTAAACGCCATATATATATATAGCACCAACCACATCTGTGAAGCTCCAGTCATCAAAAAAAATAGATGAAAGTAATACGATAATGAATACTGGTAGCAACATGGTGCAGATTGCTTTACTGAAGGCAGTAAGGTAGAAGTAAATTAATCCCCATTTATTTAATGACCCTGCACTGTACTGGTTCTCATCCCAGTGGGTCTCGCCTTTATTCTCTTTAAGGCGTTGCTTGATTTCAGCTGGGGTGGGCTCCTCTATCATACTAACGGGAACGGTTTCATTAGCCCGGCTCCACGGCAGGGGATCGCCTCCCTGTAGAAGCTTTATCAGAACCCCCTGTTCGGGACGGGGTTGCTGATTGCTGTAATGCTGACTATTCCAAACGCTGTCCTGATAGCGATCCTGCGGTGTTTCTATTTTATTCATCTTGAGTCCTGTTACTGTTCCCAGCCAGATTCATTGGCCCACCAGTAAAATAGATCGCTTCGCTTGCGAGTGGCTGGACCGCTACGCTTGCGAGTGGCGAGAAGGCTGTTAATCCTTAACAGCCTGATGAATTCAGAGACTTTTATCAGGCTTGGGTGCCACCGTTAAACAGATCGATCTCTGGGCCTTGGCTCGGCATAAAGCGTTGCTCGGCTTGTAGTTCAAGCAGCGCCTCTTCAAACTCGTCATCATCCATGGAAAACCAGTAATCAGGCTTGCGGTTGTTATTAGCGTCCCAGGCGGCCGTAGTCGGATCTTTGGCTCTGGCGGGTTCCAGTTCCGGGACATCGGGCATCGGCTGGCTGGTGTCCATATAGCGCTGGATCAGGTTCCAGATCCGTTCAAGCTCTTCCGGTTGTTGACTGCTACTGAAAGTGTGCAGAGGGATACTGTCTGAATAGCGGTTATAACGGTGCACCAGATGCAGTTGATAGCTCAGTATTCCCTGATGGCTGGGGCTACGGACCAGATAACAGTCGAACTCCGGGAAAGGGTGGCTGTAGAGC
>JAOXSA010000020.1 GCA_025800245.1 Amphritea sp.
AGCACCAATTGTTTCCATATCACCTACCGTCAACTTTTTCTCAACAGTTATTCCATCATTAACAGGATTATCGCCAATATTAAAACAGAATAACCTGTCTCCGATGTAAAAACTTTCCCGGAGGAAACCACCATGCCTTCAGTTAACACTCCGCGTTCACAGCTGTACGCCCACGGCCTGATGCTGCTCATGATCATACTGGTTGCCAGCTCCTTTCCAGTGGCCGCCCTGATTACTGCAGATCTGCCACCGGCAGTGCTTATGTGGATTCGTTTCTCCATGGCGGCACTGCTATTCACCCCGCTGATCCTGATTCGGTATAGATTGCACTTACCCGGATTGAAACAGCTGGCCAGCTATACACTGCTGAGCATCCCCCTGGTTACTTTTTTCTGGTGCATGTTCGAAGCGCTGCGCCATACCACGGCGTTGAATACCGGTGCACTCTATACACTGGTACCGGCTATCACTGCGGTATTTGCGGGACTGATTAACCGGGAGAGCACAGACAGGAAGCGGCTGATTGGATTGCTTACAGGTACCGCCGGGGCACTGTGGATTGTTTTTGGGGGCGAGTTCGCCGCCTTAAGCCAACTTCAGCTCAATAAAGGCGACGGCATCTTTCTGGTTGGTTGTCTGTTTATGGGAGCATACAGCCCGCTGGTCAGAAAGCTCTATAACGAAGAGCCGCTGGAGGTAATGACTTTCTGGGTCATTCTGATCGGCAGTATCTGGTTACTATTACTCTCCCTGCCAGATATTCAGCAGATTCACTGGCCTGATGTCAGCTACCGGGCCTTCACAGGCGCTCTCTACCTGGCACTGTTTACCACGTTGATAACCTTCTATCTGGTACAGTTTGGCACGCTCAGACTGGGCGCTACCCGGGTATCTGCCTACAGTTTTCTTACCCCGGTATTTGTCATGATCCTGAATCAGTTGATCAGTCCGGCTCCCTTCATCTGGTCACTGTTACCGGGGTTACTTCTGGTCAGTCTGGCGATGCTACTGATCCAGTGGGAGGGTTTTACAATACCTCGATCATATGACCGAAAAGATCAACAATTGTCCGGTTAGCACAACTGCCTTTCTGCTAAGATTAGCGGCTGATTCTGTTTTAAATATCAAGGAACAGCTCCATGAAGTTTGAAGGTACCGAACGCTACGTCGCCACCGACGATCTGCAGATGGCGGTGAACGCTGCTGCAACCCTGCAACGCCCCCTGCTGATCAAAGGTGAACCGGGCACTGGCAAGACCATGCTGGCCGATGAAGTCGCTCAGGCCTTTGGCAAGAAGCTGTTGCGCTGGCACATCAAATCCACCACCAAGGCACAGCAGGGCCTGTACGAATACGATGCGGTATCCCGTCTGCGTGACTCTCAGCTCGGTGAAGACCGGGTGCATGACATCGCAAACTACATCAAGAAAGGTATGCTCTGGCAGGCCTTCGAAGCGGATGAACAGGTGGTGCTGCTGATCGATGAGATCGATAAAGCGGATATCGAGTTCCCCAACGATCTGCTGGTTGAGCTGGATAAGATGGAATTCAGCGTGTATGAGACTGGTGAGCAGGTGGTTGCCAGACACCGTCCGATTATCATCATCACCAGTAACAACGAGAAAGAGCTGCCAGATGCTTTCCTGCGCCGCTGCTTCTTCCACTACATCAGCTTCCCGGATGCCGACACCATGAAGCAGATCGTTGATGTTCACTTCCCGAACATTCAGGCCGATCTGGTCAACGAAGCGCTGGAGATCTTCTTCCAGGTACGCCAGATCAACGGCCTGAAAAAGAAACCATCCACCTCAGAACTGATCGACTGGCTGAAATTGCTGCTGGCAGACAACATCCCTGCCGATCTGCTGCAGAACCGTGACAACACTCAGGCGATCCCGCCACTATATGGCGCGCTGCTGAAAAACGAGCAGGATGTGCACATGCTGCAGCGTCTGGCGTTTATGAACCGTCGCGAAAACCGCTGAGCGAGGCCCGGTCATGCTGGTCGATTTTTTCTACACCCTGCGCAAGGCGCAGGTGCCGGTCACCATCAAAGAGCTGATGACACTGCTGGAGGCACTGGAAAACCATCTGGCGTTTGCCAGCTGGGATGATTTCTATCTGCTGGCACGCACCTGCCTGGTCAAGGATGAGAAATACTTCGACCGCTTCGATCAGGCCTTCGGCCACTATTTCAAAGGGCTGGCGGATCTGCCCGATCCACTGGATACCAGTAACATCCCCGAAGACTGGCTGAAAGCCGATTTTCTGCGCAATCTCTCTGACGAAGAGAAAGCCGAGATCGAACGGTTGGGCGGTCTCGACAAGCTGATGGAAACTCTGGCCAAACGCTTTGAAGAGCAACAGAAACGCCATTCCGGTGGCAGCAAGTGGATCGGTACCGGCGGCACCTCGCCCTTCGGCCACAGCGGCTACAATCCGGAAGGCGTGCGCATTGGCGGCGAAAGCAAACACAAGCGGGCGGTAAAAGTCTGGGAAAAGCGTCAGTTCCGGGATCTGGACGATAACGTCGAGCTGGGTACCCGTAATATCAAGGTTGCCCTGCGAAAGCTGCGTAAATTTGCCCGCACCGGTGCCGCCGAAGAGCTGGACCTGGATGACACCATTCGCTCTACTGCCAACAACGCGGGCCTGTTGGACTTGAAGATGGTGCCTGAGCGTCATAACGCCGCCAAGGTACTACTGTTCCTGGATGTCGGCGGTTCTATGGACCCCTATATCCGCCAGTGCGAACAGCTGTTCTCAGCAGCCCGTTCTGAATTCAAGCATCTGGAATACTTCTACTTCCATAACTGCGTCTACGAGCGGGTCTGGAAGGACAACAGCCGGCGCTGGAATGAACATATATCCACCTTCGATCTGCTGCACACCTACGGTAAAGATTATCGGGTGATCTTTATCGGCGATGCCGCGATGGCGCCTTACGAAGTCTCTGAACGGTTCGGCAGTGTCGAACACCGCAACGAAGAATCCGGTGCCGTGTGGATGCAGCGAATCCTCGATACCTGGGATAAAGCGATCTGGCTCAACCCCAGCCATCCCCGCTACTGGGACTTCACCACCAGCACCCAGATGATTAAACGGCTGATGCATGACAAGATGTATCCGTTGACACTGGAAGGGCTGGAAGACGGTATTCGTTATCTCTCTAAATAAGAGCCTGTCTGAATAAAAACGGACAGAATAAACTTTTCTGGGAT
>JAOXSA010000228.1 GCA_025800245.1 Amphritea sp.
GAGCAAAATCGTAGCTCGGGTAAATACACCATTTATCACCGGTCTGGTGATGAGATTCTTTACGAATCCGGTACAGGATAGGATCGCGCAGATTCATATTCGGCGAAGCCATATCTATTTTAGCGCGCAGTACGCGACTGCCTTCATCGAATTCGCCCTGCTTCATACGCTCCAGCAGATCGAGGTTTTCATCAGCAGAACGCTCACGGAACGGACTATCTTTGCCTGGCTCAGTAGCCCAGCCACGGTACTGGCTCGCTTCTTCTGGGCTCAGGTCGCAAACATAGGCCTTACCTTCACGAACCAGATGTTGTGCCCACTCATAGAAGGTATCAAAGTAGTCAGACGCATAGCGCACATTGCCAGCCCAGTTAAAGCCCAGCCACTGCACATCTTCCTTGATAGCATCAACATACTCCTGCTCCTCTTTAGAAGGATTGGTATCGTCGAAGCGCAGGTTGCACTCACCGTTGTACTTTTCAGCGGTTCCGAAGTTCAGACAGATCGATTTAGCATGGCCGATATGCAGATAGCCGTTTGGCTCGGGTGGGAAACGGGTCACCACCTTCTGCAAACCGCCTTCAAGGTCCTGTTCGATGATCTGATGAATAAAATTAGTTGGAGTCGCTTTGCTGGCGTCGTTGTTGCTCATATAAAAGTCTTAACGTCTGTATAGAAACAAGTAGCCGCATATTATAGACAGATGGCACTGAGACAACCATAAGTAAGGAGAAATTAATAAGTTAGAGATCGTTATCAATCTTTAGTATAATCGCCGGTCACTACTATAAGATAAAGCAAAGGACCCGGATGTATGATCGTACTGCACACTAACTTCGGTGATATCACACTGGAACTTGATCATGACAAGGCACCGAAGACCGCAGCAAACTTCGAAAACTACGTTAAAGATGGTTTCTACGACGGTGTTATTTTTCACCGCGTAATCGACGGCTTTATGATCCAGGGCGGCGGTTTCGAACCGGGCATGGTCAGCAAAGAAACCGGCGACAGCATCGAGAACGAAGCGGATAATGGCCTTAGCAACCAGCGCGGCACTATCGCAATGGCACGGACTATGGATCCTCACAGCGCCTCTGCACAGTTCTTCATCAACGTGAACGACAACACCTTCCTGGATCACACTGCAAAAACAATGGAAGGCTGGGGTTATGCTGTATTCGGTAAAGTTACCGAAGGTCTGGAAGTTGTTGATCAGATTAAAGCGGTATCCACCACATTCCGTGGCGGCCACCAGGATGTTCCTGCAGAAGATGTAATCATCAATTCTGCAGAGATCGTTGAAGCTGAAGAGGCAGAAGACGCCGAATAATGCGCATCCTGTTTATCTCAGATCTTCATCTGTACAGCGAACGCCCGGACCTGATCCGGGCGTTGCTCGTTTTCCTCAGGGAAAAAGCCCCTCAGGCTGATCAGCTGTATATTCTTGGTGACCTTTTCGAAGCCTGGATCGGTGATGATTTTATCACTCCGGATCTCCAGCCCGTGGTCAGTGCTCTGAAAGAACTGACTGATAACGGCACTGAGCTGTTTTTCCAGCACGGCAACCGTGATTTTCTCGTCGGCGAGCGTTTTTCAGAACTGACTGGCGCACAGATCCTTCCTGACAGCCACCTGCTTGACCTGCCCTCAGGAAAAGCCCTGCTTATGCATGGTGACCAGCTCTGTACCGACGATGTTGAGTATCAGCAGCTTCGCATCATGCTGCGCAACCCCGCCTGGCAGAAAGACGTGCTGACCAAATCGGTTGAAGAGCGCCTGATGATGGCGCAGCAGTTACGTGAATCGAGCAAAGCCAGCAACACCGAAAAAACTCAGGAGATAATGGACGTTAACCAGGATACGGTTAGCACTGTTATTAATGAAGCAGGTGTTGCGACACTGATCCATGGTCATACCCATCGACCGGCCATTCATACTCTTGATGGTGACAAACGCCGTATCGTTCTGGGTGACTGGGATTCTCAAGGCTGGTATTTTGAGGTAACCGATCAGGCTGAAGAGCTGATCAACTTCGAAATCAACTAACTGCCAACAATCTGATTCCTATGGATTTTATCTGGATCTTATTTGCCTACGTCTGCGGCTTGGGCATGCGAATGGCTGGAATGCCACCACTGATCGGCTTTCTTCTTGCCGGTTTCGTTCTTCACTACCTCGATTTTGAGCCCAGCGAAAGTCTGGATACCCTGGCAGATCTGGGTATTACCCTGATGCTGTTTACCATCGGCCTGAAACTCCACGTTAAAGACCTGCTTCGCGTCGAAGTCTGGGCCAGCACTCTGACCCATATGGGGATCTGGACCATTCTGTTTGGCGGTCTGGCACTGCTGCTTGCAACTATGGCAGTGCCGTATTTCAGCGATATCGATCTGACTACCGCCGCCCTGCTCGGCTTTGCTTTCAGCTTCAGCAGCACGGTCTGTATCGTAAAGCTGCTGGAAGAAAACGGCGAGCTGAAAACCCGACATGGTCAGTTGGCAATCGGCGTACTGGTTATGCAGGACATTGCAGCAGTTATATTTCTGGTGCTGGCAACCGGTAAAATTCCTTCAATCTGGGCGCTGGGGCTGTTTGGCCTGATCTTTGTCCGCCCACTGCTGGGCAAGTTACTGGATCGTGCTGGTCACGGTGAGATGCTGCCTCTGAGTGGTTTTTTCCTGGCGTTAGGTGGTTACGAGCTATTCCAGCTGGTTGGCGTGAAAGGTGATCTGGGCGCCCTGATTGTCGGCGTCCTACTGAGCAGTCACGGTAAAGCGACCGAGCTGACCAAATCCCTGCTCAGCTTCAAGGATCTGTTCCTGATTGGTTTCTTCCTGTCCATCGGCTTTACCGCCCTGCCGACCTGGTCCATGCTTGCAGCCGCGCTGCTGCTGGCACTGCTGATCGGCATTAAATTCCTGATGTTCTTTGCCATCTTCACCGGATTTAAGCTGCGTAGCCGTACCGCTTATCTTGCCGGTCTGGCACTGAGCAACTTCAGTGAATTTGGCCTGATCGTCGCTGCGCTGAGCGCCGAATCCGGCTGGATCAGTAATGAGTGGCTGGTCATTATGGCTCTGGCTGTATCTATCTCTTTTATCATTACCAGCGCCCTCTACCCACGCGCCCATGACCTCTATGCCCGCTACAAAGGCTTTCTGTTGCGGTACCAGCGCAGCGAACGCCTTACAGCTGATCAGATTGATCAGCCCTGTGATGCAGAGATTCTGGTTATCGGCCTCGGCCGGGTCGGCAAAGGTGCCTATAAAGCTCTGCAGAACATGGTCGACAACCGGGTAGCCGGTCTGGATTCAGACCGCCTGAGAGCACAGCAGCTTCAACAGATGGGAATGAGCGTGATCATCGGTGACGGTGAAGATGCCGACTTCTGGGAGGCATTTGATACAGACAGAATCCGACTGATTCTACTGGCACTACCAGCGATAGATGATGTCAGAAATATCAGCTTCCAGCTGCGTAACGCTGGATATGACGGCCCTATCGCGGCTATTGCCCGTTATGAAGATGATCGTGAGCAGATGCTGAAATCCGGTGTTGATAAGGTATTCAACTTTTATCGTGAAGCCGGTACCGGTTTTGCCGAGGATAGTTTGCTGTTAATTCATAAAGAGCAGCAGACTACCTGATTATTCTGATCAGTAAATGAAAAGGCACCGCAGGGTGCCTTTTTTGTTTCAGAAAACACGCAACAAAAAAAAGGCTCCATACAGAGTATGGAGCCCAAGGCGTGAAGTGAAGCAACAAGGCCTTGATAGGGAGACCCTGTTACCTGACTGCCACTTCGACATTGGTAGACCCGCCAGGTCAGCTCATAACTGCCGGTCCGACCCGGCAGGTCAATCGGGTGTCAGGGCCTGAGCCCTGACTTTAGGTTTAATAGTCGGATATAACCGCGACGAAATACCCGCTCTAACGCCTAAAAACTTTTTAGCTGGATTGATTAAAACGTGTCACCCGGAATACGGACGAAACCTTCCATAATAACTCGTGCGCTGCGGCTCATTACTGCCTTCTTCGCAGTCCAGTCACCGTTAGCCTGTTCTTCCGCAGCAGCCCCTACGCGCAGAGTACCGGATGGGTGACCAAAGGTAACGGAATCACGCTCACCACCACCGGCGGCCAGATTCACCAGCGTACCCGGAACCGCAGCAGCAGTTGCAATCGCAACTGATGCAGTGCCCATCATCGCGTGGTGTAGCTTACCCATAGACAGAGCACGTACGCAGACATCAATATCAGACGCTGAGATCTGCTTGCCGCTGGATGCTTCATAGTCTGTCGCTGGTGCTACAAAAGCGATCTTTGGCGTATGCTGGCGAGCAACAGCTTCAGAGATATCGCTGATCAACCCCATCTTCACAGCACCGTATGCACGCATGGTCTCAAAGCGTTCCAGCGCTGCGGCATCGCTGTTAATGTCTTTCTGCAGCTCAGTACCTTTGTAGTCAATATCTGCAGCATTAACGAAAATGGTCGGGATACCGGCATTGATCATAGTCGCCTTAAAGGTACCAATACCCGGAACTTCCAGATCATCAACCAGATTGCCAGTCGGGAACATAGAGCCTTCGCCATCGGCTGGATCCATAAACTCAATGACAACCTCTGCAGCCGGGAATGTTACGCCGTCCAGTTCGAAATCACCGGTTTCCTGTACTTCACCGTTGGTGATCGGCACATGAGCAATAATGGTTTTCTTAATATTCTTCTGCCAGATACGTACTGTGCAGATGCCATTCTCAGGAATACGATCAGCATCAACCAGGCCACCACTGATAGCAAACGCACCCACCGCTGCTGTCAGGTTACCGCAGTTACCAGACCAGTCGACGAAAGCTTTGTTTATCGCGACCTGACCGAACAGATAATCCACGTCATGATCCGGCTCACTGCTCTTATCCAGAATAACGGTCTTAGATGTACTTGAGGTTGCGCCACCCATACCATCGATCTGCTGACCGTAAGGATCAGGACTACCGATCACACGCAGTAAGATCTTATCCCGCGCTTCGCCTGGCTCCTGAGCTTCCGCAGGCAGATCCTGACGACGGAAAAATACACCTTTACTGGTACCGCCACGGATGTAGGTGGCAGGAATTTTAATCTGAGGTACAGAAGCCATAATAAGTATCCTGTTGTTCGTGGCAGCAGTGTCCGGCACTGCTGCGAGTTGTCAAAGCACTTAACTCAATTCACCCCCGGGTGAACACAGATAAAAGCTCTGCTAATTAAGCTCTCTATTGATTAATAGAAACTCATAGATAACACCGCCATTCCCTGCCTCCGTCCACAAAGGAGACAGAGAACAGCAGTTCAGAGCACCTCACCTCAGTGAAGTGCTTAAAGGTCTTAGGCGTTAGCCGCCAGGAAGTCCTGAGCGAAACGCTGCAGTACACCGCCAGCGGCGTGTACAACCACCTCTTCTGCGGTATCCAGACGGCAGGTCACTGGGATGCGAACCTGTTCGCCGTTCTTACGGGTCATGACCACAGTCATATCGCAACGTGGGCTGATCTCACCTTCAACATCAAAGGTTTCAGTACCGTCGATTGCGTATGTCTTACGGGTTTCACCATCTTTAAACTGCAGTGGCAGTACGCCCATACCTACCAGGTTGGTACGATGGATACGTTCGAAACCTTCAGCCACGATGGTTTCTACCCCAGCCAGACGCACACCTTTCGCCGCCCAGTCACGAGAAGAACCCTGACCGTAGTCAGCACCGGCGATCAGAATCAGCGGCTGCTTACGATCCATGTAGGTTTCAATCGCTTCCCACATACGGCTTTCAGTACCTTCCGGCTCAATACGTGCCAGAGAGCCCTGCTTCACTTCACCGTTTTCATCCAGACACATCTCATTCAGCAGTTTCGGGTTAGCGAAAGTTGCACGCTGAGCGGTCAGGTGATCACCACGGTGAGTTGCGTAGGAGTTGTAATCCTCAGGCTTCAGGCCCATCTTGCCGCAGTATTCACCGGCAGCACTGTCCGGCAGAATCGCATTGGATGGTGACAGGTGGTCAGTGGTGATGTTGTCACCCAGGACCGCCAGTGGACGCATACCCTTCATGGTACGCTCGCCTGCCAGTGCGCCTTCCCAGTATGGAGGACGACGGATATAGGTAGTCTGTGGACGCCAGTCGTACAGAGGGCTTGGAGCCTTCTCAACTTCACCCAGATCAAACATCGGGATGTAGATCTGATTGAACTGCTCAGGCTTAACGCTCTTCTCTACCAGCGCATCGATCTCTTCATCGCTCGGCCAGATATCGTTCAGCGTTACCGGGTTACCGTTTTTATCGGTGCCAAGTACATCTTTCTCGATATCAAAACGCATAGTACCGGCGATAGCGTAGGCTACAACCAGTGGCGGAGACGCCAGGAATGCCTGCTTAGCATACGGATGGATACGGCCGTCGAAGTTACGGTTACCGGACAGTACTGCGGTTGCGTACAGATCACGGTCGATAATTTCCTGCTGAATCTTCGGATCCAGCGCACCGGACATACCGTTACAAGTGGTACAAGCGTAAGCTACGATACCGAAGCCAAGCTTTTCCATCTCTTCCAGCAGACCTGCTTCTTCCAGATACAGCTTAGCAACCTTGGAACCCGGCGCGAAAGAGCTCTTAACCCATGGCTTACGAACCAGACCCAGCTCGTTCGCTTTCTTCGCCACCAGACCCGCAGCAACAACATTGCGAGGGTTCGAGGTGTTAGTACAGGAGGTGATAGCAGCGATAATAACCGCACCATCCGGCATCTTACCTTCAGCCTCTTCTGCCTGCGCCGCCGCCAGCATATCGTCACTGGCGATACCGCGCTCGTTCAGCGCAGTGGTCGGCAGACGACGGTGTGGGTTAGAAGGACCCGCCATGTTACGCACAACAGAGGACAGATCGAATTCCAGTACGCGTTCGTACTGCGCTTCAACCATATCGTCAGCCCACAGGCCAGTCTCTTTAGCATACTGTTCTACCAGAGCAACCTGCTCCGGCTCACGACCAGTCAGCTTCAGATAGTCAATGGTCTGTTCATCGATATAGAACATACCAGCAGACGCACCATATTCCGGAGTCATGTTAGACAGGGTCGCACGGTCACCGATAGACAGTGTTGAAGCACCTTCACCGAAGAACTCCAGATACGCAGAGACAACTTTCTCATTACGCAGGAACTCGGTCATCGCCAGTGCAATATCAGTTGCAGTAATGCCTGGCTGACGCTGGCCAACGATCTTAACACCAATAATGTCCGGCAGACGCATCATAGATGGACGACCCAGCATCACGGTTTCTGCTTCCAGACCACCTACACCGATTGCGATAACACCCAGGGCGTCAACGTGTGGTGTGTGGGAGTCAGTACCGACACAGGTATCCGGGAACGCGATACCGTCACGGTTCTGGATCACCGGAGACATCTTCTCCAGGTTGATCTGGTGCATGATGCCGTTACCGGCAGGAATTACGTCAACGTTATCGAACGCAGTCTTACACCACTCGATAAAGTGGAAACGGTCTTCGTTACGACGGTCTTCAATGGCACGGTTCTTTTCGAACGCATCCGGATCAAAACCCGGTGCTTCTACTGCCAGAGAGTGGTCAACGATCAGCTGTGTCGGTACAACCGGGTTAACCTTAGCAGGATCACCGCCCTGATCTGCGATCGCATCACGCAGACCGGCAAGGTCTACCAGTGCGGTCTGACCCAGGATGTCGTGACATACAACACGGGCCGGATACCATGGAAAATCCAGATCACGCTTGCACTCGATCAGCTGCTTGAGTGAGTCGGTCAGCGCAGATGGCTCACAACGACGCACCAGCTGCTCAGCCAGTACTTTAGATGTGTAGTTCAGCTTAGCGTAAGCACCCGGCTGGATCGCTTCTACGGCCTCACGGGTATCGTAGAAGTCCAGGCCAGTGCCCGGTAACGCTTTGCGGTATTCAGTATTATTCATAAAACACCATCAGATTTGGCCAGGAGAGAGACTCTCCTCGTCAGTGTTATTCTGGAGAGAGGCTGGCGCCCCTCTCCGACGACATCCTTAAGAATTAAGGACGGTCAGCGATATCAACCCACTCAGCGCTTTCCGGACCGGTGTAATCCGCAGAAGGACGGATAATACGGTTGTTGGCGCGCTGCTCCATTACGTGAGCGGCCCAGCCGGTCAGGCGGGAACAAACAAAGATCGGGGTGAACAGCTTGGTTGGGATACCCATGAAGTTGTATGCTGATGCGTGGAAGAAGTCAGCGTTACAGAACAGCTTCTTCTCGCGCCACATAACTGCTTCAACACGCTCAGAAACGGCGTACAGATACTCATCGCCTACCTGCTCAGACAGCTTACGGGACCACTCTTTGATGACTGCGTTACGAGGATCGGATTCACGGTAGATCGCGTGACCGAAACCCATGATCTTATCTTTACGCTCCAGCATCGCCATGATCTCAGCTTCCGCTTCATCAGCAGAACGCCAATCCTGAATCATTTCCATCGCTGCTTCGTTAGCACCACCGTGCAGAGGACCACGCAGAGAACCGATCGCACCAGTTACACAGCTATGGATATCAGACAGTGTGGATGCACAAACACGTGCAGTGAAGGTGGATGCGTTGAACTCGTGCTCAGCGTACAGAATCAGTGATGCGTGCATTACCTGAACGTGCAGAGGCTCTGGTTTCTTATCATGCAGAGTCCACAGGTACTGCTCAGCAATGGAGTCAGCATCAGTATCGACATCGATACGCTTGCCGTTATGCGTGTAGTTATACCAGTAGTTGATCATGCCCGGGAACGCCGCCAGCATACGATCGATATGATCGTGTTGCTCGGAGAAGTCCTGCTCTGTTTCCAGGTTACCCAGCATAGAGCAACCGGTACGCATAACGTCCATTGGGTGTGCGTCAGCCGGAATCTGTTCCAGAACCAGTTTCAGTGCATCCGGCAGTGCACGCATGCCTTTCAGGCGCGCTTTATAGGCATCCAGCTCACCCTGGTTAGGCAGCTTGCCGTACAGCAGCAGATATGCAACTTCTTCAAACTGTGCTTTTTCAGCCAGCTCTTTCATATCGTAACCACGGTATGTCAGACCTGCGCCGGTCTTACCTACTGTACACAGTGCAGTTTCACCTGCAGATTGGCCACGCAGACCTGCGCCGCTCAGTTTCTTAGCTTCTGCCATCCTATCTCTCCTTTCTGCTTCCGGTGAATGTTGTGATCACCGTTACAGTATTTTCGCTTCTTGTCTTTTGTGTCACCCGGCGGCAACCCACGCCGCCGGTACAGCCCTTAACCCTGAAGAAAGAGTTTGGGGTGCTTACTTGTTTTTACCTTCTTTGAACAACGCGTCCAGCTTCTGCTCGAAGTCGTGGTAGTTCAGGAAATCGTACAGTTCCATACGGGTCTGCATGGTATCGACAACCGCTTTCTGATCACCGTCACGCAGCAGTGCTTCGTATACGTTCAGAGCCGCTTTGTTTGCAGCACGGAAGGCAGACAGTGGATACAGCACCATGGTTGCGCCGTTTTCAGCCAGCTCTTCTTTATTGAACAGCGGCGTAGCACCGAACTCAGTGATGTTCGCCAGCAGGTGCGCACCATTGATGCCATTGGAGAATGCTTTGTAGTCATCCAGCGTGTGTACTGCTTCGGCGAAGATACCGTCGGCACCCGCTTCCAGACATGCCTGAGCACGCTCAACTGCTGCGTTCAGACCTTCCATCTGGAATGCGTCAGTACGAGCGATCACGAAGAAGTCGTCATCAGTTTTAGCGTCAACAGCCGCTTTTACACGATCAACCATCTCTTCCAGAGAGACGATCTCTTTGTTTGGACGGTGACCACAACGCTTCTGAGCAACCTGGTCTTCAATATGACAGCCAGCTGCACCGAACTTAGTCATCTCTTTAACGGTACGGGCGATATTGAATGCGCCACCCCAACCGGTATCGATATCAACGATCAGCGGTGTTTCAACTGCACTGGTGATACGTGCTACATCTGCCAGTACGTCATTCATTGAGGTCATACCCAGATCTGGCAGACCGTAGGAATGGTTCGCAACACCACCACCGGACAGGTAGATTGCTTTGTGGCCTACACGCTCAGCCATCATGGCGTGGTAAGCGTTGGTGGTACCAACGATCTGCAGTGGTTTAGTCTCTTCAAGTGCTTTGCGGAAACGGCCGCCAGCGGTCAGTTTGCTCATGGGTTACTCCCTCTCTTCTTTATTCGTGGGATTCAGACGGTCTTCAATATTGCGGCGCGCTCTGCTGATATGACGACGCATAAGCAGCTCGGCCAGCTCGCCATCCCTTTCTTCAATCGCATCCAGGATGCGGTGGTGTTCCTTCAGAGCACGTTGAGGACGTGATTTTGAGACGCTGAATTGGTAGCGGTACATGCGTACCAGGTGATACAGCTCACCACCTAACAGTTCGAACAGTTTGGAATTCTTACTGGACTGAACAATGCGGTAGTGGAAATCGAGATCGCCCTCTTTCTGAAAGTAGGAACGACCATCAATCTGTTCAATATTTCTTTCGTGCTGATACAGCAGTTCACGCAGGCTGTTAATCTCTGCTGTCGACATATTATCGGCTGCCAGTCGGCAGGCCATGCCTTCCAGTGCTTCCCGGACCCGGTAAATTTCCACCAGTTCTTCAGGGCTGAGTGACACAACCCGGGCACCAACGTGAGGAATTCTGACAACCAGTCTCAAACCTTCCAGGCGACGGATCGCCTCACGCAAAGGGCCGCGACTGATACCGTAAGTACGGGCCAGTTCTGGCTCACTGATCTTCTGTCCTGGCGGGATATCGCCACGAACTATGGCTGTTACCAGTTGCTCGCATACCTTGTCAGCCAGCGTACGCAATTCGCTGTTACTGTCATGGTTTGCACCGGCGTTTATATCTGCTACTTCTGTCATCGCAACCTTCTTTTTGGATTGTCGACAATTAGGCTCTGACAGAAACAATACATAGCTATTTATAGCCAGTCAACCATACTAAGGCCTAAAACTGTCGACATGCTACAAAAGTATAGGGGTATATCCTGATCCTGCCAGTATGCGGAACGCAGGTATAAAAAAGCCCCGTATTACGGGGCTCAGAGAGGATTCAGTCAGCGAGCCAACGCTGCAGCTCGGCATCCATTATGCGGGCTATCTGCCGGGGTTTCTGAAACGGCAGAGAATGATCCGTACCAGGCACCATGAAGTAGTGCCAGTTTGGCAGACGTTCCGCCAGATCACGGTGATACTGATGCATGAGATCAACGCTGTGACCGCCAATAAAGCTGGTAACATCGCCCTGCGCAGCTACCAGCGCCTCCCGGTCCAACTCATTGATGGCCGTAGTGACACAATTAAGAGCATTAGCAAAACCAAGAGGACGCTGCCCTAATCGCTGGATTGTCAACAACTCAGCTTGCGGCGCAACTTTTCGGTTCGGCGAAATTGTATCCAGGAATGCTCTGATTCCGGTTTCGGCACTGGCACCGCGCAGATGCGTAGCAGCATCAGAATATTGCTGCCGGAGATTGACGGTGGATTCCCAGCACGGTCGATCCAGTACCGCCGCTTCCAACAGATACTGTTTCTGAACCCGATCATGATAACGCTGCTTATATAGAAGGGAGACCATCCCCCCCATCGAATAACCAGCAAGATCAAACTGCCACCATCCAAGATGATCGACCAGTGCACTCAGATCATTCACCAGCTCATTAACGTCAAAGCTGTATTCTTCGCCATCAGGGTATCGGGTCAGCCCTGTTCCCCGCTGATCCGGTACAAGGATTTCCCCCCAGCCTGCAACCATAGCTGAAATTGCTTCCCAGGTATCTTCACCAGCCACACCGGCACCATGCAGCATAACCAAACGACGGGTGCGCTCCGGATCAGGATGTTTATACAGACGGTAGTTGATATGTTGATCGGGCAGACGGAGTTGCTGAACGGATATATTAAAAGGATGCTTCATGCAGAGATAACTTAATTGGATAAACTGAATACACTCATTATTGATTGGGTCAGCAGCGAGCTCAGTACTGATGAACGACTTCGGACGCTAATCAGTGTCGCAATCTGACAGGTAATCAATGTTTAACTGAGCATATTATCCTGTAACGCAATTTAATTCCTGCAAAGCCAGACGATTTGGAACAAACAGCCTCGCAATAGCAGGATCAGATGGTTACAATCGCCCTCTTCACAGTCTGCTGATGCCTGATAAGGTGAAGACTGATACATCAAAGATCTGTATAGCGTCCGTTGATGTATAAATGAAGTAACCGTTCATCGACACTAATAAGGTTTGTCGGGTGTATAGACAGCTCTCTCTACCCTATCTCGAATACAGCCAGGACTATTTCAGCCGGATAAGACATCTGCCTTATCCGGTATTTCTGGACAGCGGCAAACCCGCATCCCGCTATGGCCGTTACGATATTATTTCAGCTGCGCCTCAGGCGATTCTGATCAGCCGTGCTGACCAGACAACCCTGATCCGGGATAACGAACAGCAAACCCTTGAATCTCTGCCATTCAATGCGCTCAAGGCCTTGTACGCAGAAGCATCGCTGAGCTGCCCGCAACCGGACGATGAAACGATCGCAGCTTTGCCATTCTGTGGTGGTATGCTGGGGTACTTCAGCTATGATCTGGGCCGCACTATCGAACAGATGCCAGAGTTTAGTCAGAACGATATGACC
>JAOXSA010000230.1 GCA_025800245.1 Amphritea sp.
ACAACAATCACGGGATCGGATCCTGACTTCTGCCGCTCGCAGAATGCGTGAAGAAGGTCTTGATGGCTCAGGTATCGCTGCAGTGATGTCTGATGCAGGACTGACCCATGGCGCGTTCTACTCTCACTTTAAGAACAAAGATGAGATGCTGGTTGCCGCGCTGGAAAACGCTCTGGATGAAAACCGGCAACGCTGGATCAGCAAACCTGCCAAAGAGAGCTGGATGCAGCGGCTGTCCCGACTGGCAAAGCGCTATCTCACTGCGGCGCACCGTAACGAACTGGCGAATAGCTGTGCATTGGCCACCCTCAGTTCAGAAGCGGCCCGAAGTGACACTGAGTTTAAACAGAGTTACGAGCAGGAGCTGATCAAGACACTTTCAGCGGTTTGCGGGGATGACTTCAATAGCGCAGATGCTCAGAAGCAGGAACAGGCACTGGCGTTTATGTCACTGATCATCGGCTCAATGACCCTGTCACGGGCGGTGCATTCCAAAGAACTTTCCGATCATTTACTGGAAGCCGGAAAGAATCTCGCAGGCCGGTTCGCTGACGATCTGCAGACCGATACTCAGAGGTAACCGAGATGACAGAAAAAATATCTCAGACAACAACTCATAATCTGAACTACTCTGACTTCACTTTCCAGACCTACGACAAGATCCGCTATGCCGACACTGACCGTCAGGGGCATGTGAATAACGCAGTATTTTCTACCTTTCTGGAAACCGGCAGGGTCGAGTTTCTCTATAACCCGGAGCATCCTCTGGCTGACAACGACGCCTCTTTTGTCATCGCTAACCTCAGTCTCAATCTGCTGGGTGAGATCCGCTGGCCCGGTACTCTGGAGATCGGTACCCGGGTGACCAGAATCGGCAACAGCTCACTGACTCTGCAACAGGGACTATTTCAGGAGCAACGCTGTGTTGCAACCGCCGACACCGTGATTGTGCAGATGCATGATACGACCCGCAAATCTCATCCGCTATCTGATCGCTGCAGAGCTTTTCTCCAACAGCACATGCCCAGTCCGGCTCAGGAGGCATCCCGCGATGAATAATTCCATTGTTTACGCACTGTTTATGCTGCTTGCCGGTATCGGTATTCCCACCATGGCGATGCTGAATGGCGGTCTGGGCAGCAGACTGCTCAGTTCAACTCTGGCGACAACGATCTCACTTGCTGTCGGCTTCACCGCGGCTACTATCTACCTGCTGGCAACAGAAGGGGTTCCCACGAAACTGTTCCAATCGGACACACCGGTATATTTCTATCTGGGCGGCCTCTGTGTCGCTTTCTATATCATCAGTGTGACCTGGATCGCACCCCGCTTTGGCATCTCCAACGCTATCGCGTTTGCCCTGCTGGGGCAGCTGATTTCAATGAGCGTAATCGATCACTTCGGCTTGCTGGGGGCGCAGCAGTTCAGCCTCAGCACCCAGCGTATCATCGGTCTGACGTTTATGGCCGCCGGGGTGTTTATGGTACTCAACAAAGGCACGCCGGTGACCACCTGACCCTTCAGGCGAGAAACGGTTATTACCTGCCAGCGAACTGGTCCAGCAACCAGCTTTTCAGAGCCATTGCCGCATCACTGAGCGGCTGGTTCGCCGGATGCACCAGGTAGTAACCTTTAGCTACATCGAGGCGTAACCGGAACGGCTCGACCAGTTCACCGGATTCCAGCTCCTCTTCCACCAGCAGCGCATTGCTTAACACTACACCCTGCCCACGGCGGGCTGCATCAATGGCTAACAGCGCCTGATCAAAATTCAGTCGGGTAATGTCCGCCCGGCTGTCAGAGTCAATCGCGGTAAATTCGCTCAGCCAGGCATTCCAGTATGGATATAGACTGGCCACAATCAGCGTTGTCCGGGCTAACTGCTCCGGTTCATTCAGATCCATACGCTGCTGATAGTCAGGGGTACAGAATACCCCACAACGATCTTCATTCACCTGTTCACAGATCAGGGACGGATCCGGCTGTGCCAGATGACGCAGTGCCAGATCGGTCTGTTCACGGCGAAAATCCACCGGCACATTTGAAGCACTGACATGCACTTCAAAGTCCGGATAGCGGCGGATAAAGTCAGCCAACCGGGGACTGAGCCATTTTGCCGCCAACGTCTGAGACACATACAGATGCACGGAGTCAGAACTGCTGCATCGATAGGACTCGCTGACACGACCAATCTGCTCCAGCGACGGTGCGATCTGACTGTAATAGCCCAGCCCTCGATCAGTAATCTGTAACTGTCGTACCTGCCGGTTAAATAAGCGGAATCCCAGCCACTCCTCCAGCTTCTGCACCTGCTGCGCTACCGCCCCTGGAGTGACATGCAGCTCCTCGGCAGCAAGCTTAAAACTGGAGTGGCGGACTGTTGCTTCAAAAGCGATCAGGGCCCGCAACGGGGGAAGAGCTTTCTGCACCATCAATCTCCTGCTTGTATTTAATAGGGCTCAGACTAGCAAACCTATAACGTAGATTAACTACTTTATAGAAGAAAAATAAGTGGTTTGTCGCCAGCCCGTCACTCAATGCAGAATCGCAGTCATAACTCAGCAAAAAAGAGTCGCTTCTGCGCTGTTTATTAATCAGACAGAAGCACACAAAGCCTTTTACAGACCAATATTTACAAGGGTTAACACGGTGAACAGCTCAATTAAAAACTACCTCAGCGGTGCTTTCTGTGTTGCTATGGCTTCGGTATGTTTCAGCCTTCAGCCAATATTCGCGAGAGAAATTTATGCCGATGGTGCCAACTCATTGGGACTAGTCTGGCTACGTTATATGATCCCCAGCGTGTTGCTATTACTGCTATTACCCAAGCGCACCGGAAAACCCCGGCTACGCTCCGGCGGTCTGGGGCTGGTTAACGGTCTGGCTCTGCTCTGCTACTTCCTGGCGATCCAGCAATCCACGGTCAGTCAGACGGTGATGATCATTAGTACCTTCCCGCTACTGGTGTTTATTCAGGCCTGGATCAGAGGCGAAGAACAGATCAATCTGCTGCGCATCGCGGCACTGATAGGTGCACTGGCCGGGGTATATCTGACGCTGGACAGGGACTTCAACGGCGGACTGGTGGGTATTCTGTTCGCTCTAGGAGCCACCCTGTTCTATGCCAGCTTTATTATCGGTAGCACCCGCTGGAGTAACAGTGACGACACCTTAGGCGCTTCAGCCTGGACGCTGATCGGCGGAGCGATTCTGTTCTCTGTTCCGGCTATCACCGGGTTTGCCGAACTGCCGGTATCGGCTTCTGGCTGGAGCATGGCTCTGGCACTCGGCATCATCGGTACGCTGGTGCCCTTTCTGTTACTCCTGAAAGGCATTGCGCTGCTACAGCGTCAGTTCGATACCGCGCTGTACTCCAGTGTCGAGCCGATCTCAGCCATATTCTGGGCAGCCGTAATTCTGCAGGAAACGGTCAGCCTGCAGGGTATTGCCGGAGGCGCGATTGTGATTGCCTCGGTATTACTGCTGGTCTGGTCGCAGGCACGTCAGAGCCGATGCCCGCAAGGTCAGTGTTCATAGCCCTTCCTCTGTCACCTGCCTGAAAAACCATCTTTACCGTCAGCCCGGTCTGAAACAGACCGGGCTGATGCATGTCTCTGATTTCTGACACTTTATTGATCCAGGACAGGCCAATCTCTTCAGAATGAGTACAAAGCTGATTGGTGAACCTGATACCGGTTGCTAGAATTCTGCGCTTCTAAAAACCTGAAGTCAGTGTTCAACCAGATGGATTTGTTGACTAATTTTCTGCGTTTTTTCCTGCCGTTTCTCGTGCTTGTGCTGACCGGAGCTTTCTACACCTACAGCGAAGAAACCGACAGAGAACAGGACCGTCTTATTGCCAGCCTGCAGGACCGGGCTATTATCGGCACGGCGGCGCTTAACCGTGGCCTGGAAAACGCCGCGCTGGATCTGCACGTGCTGGCCGAACTGGCCGAACTGACTCAGGTATTCAATCACCCCTCAGCCAGTAACCAGCAACACCTGGAACGGGCATTTATAGTCTTTTCCCGTAACAAAGGCATTTACGATCAGATTCGCTGGATCGATGAAAACGGTCAGGAGCGAATCCGGGTTAACAGTAACGGTACCGACAGCTATCTGGTCGCCACCCGCCACCTGCAGAATAAGAAAGGCCGCTACTACTTTGACAACACCCTGTCGCTGGCAAAGGATCATTTCTTTATCTCGCCACTGGATCTGAATGTCGAACGGGGTAAGGTCGAATGGCCGCTGAAGCCGGTCATTCGCATTGGCACTCCGGTCTTCGATGCCGCCGGTAATTCGCGGGGCATACTGCTACTCAACTACTCCGGTCAGGATCTGCTCGATCGCTTCCGGGACAGTTTGCCGGAAGGCCCTGGTTCTATTGAGTTGCTCAACCAGGACGGCTTCTGGCTCTACAGCAAAACACCTGACCGGGCCTGGGGCTTTATGCTGAACCGCCCGGAGACCTATGACAGACTCTACCCGCAAAGCTGGCAGACCATCAGCAGCGGGCGTCAGGGCAGCATTCTTAATTCTGAGGGTGGATTCGTATTCCGTACCGTGGAACCTCTGCAACGGATCTCCAGTCGCTGGGCCTCGC
This sequence comes from Amphritea sp., assembly GCA_025800245.1. Classification (GTDB taxonomy): domain Bacteria; phylum Pseudomonadota; class Gammaproteobacteria; order Pseudomonadales; family Balneatricaceae; genus Amphritea. Next base: position 4,607 of record JAOXSA010000230.1, read on the forward strand.
ATACATCACCACAATCCCACCTGCAGGAGCAGGCATTCTCCTGGAAGGTTATCGGTCATGTCGAAACTGCTGATCTGTATGCAGTTAAACAGAATGCGGTCGTGCGGGTCAGTACCATTACTGTTTTTCTGCTGTTTATGGGGGCCCTGGGTAGCCTGATCTATGCCCGTGGTCAGCGCCGACAGACCCGGATGCTGGCCGACACCCTTCGGCTGACCGAGCGGGAAACCCTGCTCACCCGCCTGGGCGAAGGTGTATTCGGGCTGGATAATGCCGGCAACTGCACCTTCATTAACCCGAAAGCCTGCGAATTACTGGGCTATGAACGCCATGAACTGATCGATCAGCCGATACTCGAACAGCTGAATCCGAATATCGCGATAACAGGACTGATCCAACAGAATAGCCATGACACCAGCTCACATACCATAGAGACCCGGTTAACCTGCAGGGATGGCAGCAGCATCGATGCCTATCTGATGGTCTCGCCGCTGTTCAGTAAAAAGAACCTGATTACAGGCTATGTCATCGCATTTCAGGATACCTCAGACCGTAAGCGCTCAGAGCTTGAGCTACAGGAGACCATGATCGCGCTGGATAATGAGCACCAGTTCATGAAGACCCTGATCGAAACCCTGCCCGACATGATCTGGATGAAAGACACTGAAGGCCGCTATCTGACCTGTAATCCAGAATTCGAGCGTTTTATCGGTCACAGTGAAGCCGCGATTATAGGCAAAACCGATTACGATCTGGTCACTCAGTCACTGGCTGACCATTTCAGGAACAACGATAACAAGGCGATCAGTGAAGGCCATGCCGTGGTGATTCAGGAGTGGGTCGAATATGCCGAAGATAATCGCCGGGTGCTGCGCCAGACGACTAAAACCCCGATGCGAGATAATCGCGGCGAGATTATCGGCGTACTGGGCATTGGCCACGATATCACCGAACTGAAAGAAGCCGAGCAACGCCTGATGCTGCAAGCCCAGGTGCTGGACCAGATCCAGGACCATGTCACCGTCACCGATCTGGATAGCCGGATCATCTACATCAACGCCGCCCAGGCTACTGAGCTGGGCTATAGCAAAGAACGCATCATCGGCCATAAAATTTCCATTCTGGGAGAGGCGCCGGACGCCACAACCTCGCAGGATGAGATCATCTGGCAAACTCAGTATCAGGGCGAGTGGCAGGGAGAGATCCTGCATGTCTCCGGTACCGGTGAGCAGAAGCATATGGATCTGCGCACCACACTGGTGCTGGACGAAAACCACAGACCTATCGCCATGGTCGGTGTCAGCACCGATATCACCGAACGGAAAAATTATCAGCGCCAGCTGGAACGGATCGCCCACTTTGACCCGCTGACCAACCTGCCTAACCGGGTGCTGCTGGAAGACCGGTTCCAGCAGGCAATGGCACAGACTCTGCGACACAACAGTTGTCTGGCAATCGTTTATCTCGATCTGGATGGCTTTAAAGAAGTCAACGATACCTATGGCCATGCCCAGGGTGACTATCTTCTGAAACAGGTCGGCGCACGGATGAAAGAGGCTCTTCGTGAAGGTGACACCCTGGCCCGGATCGGTGGCGATGAATTCGTCGCGCTACTGCTGGATCTGTCTTCACCGGAAGAAGCGATTCCGGTGCTGGAACGGCTGCTGCAACAGGCCTCGATGCCGGTTGTATCCGGGGACAATCAGTTGCGGGTATCCGCCAGCGTGGGTGTAACCTTTTTCCCACAGGGCGATGAAAAAGATACCGATCACCTGATCACTCAGGCCGATCAGGCGATGTATGAAGCCAAGCAGAAAGGAAAGAACCGCTACCATCTGTACCAGGAACCAGTTGCAGAAGCCAACTGAAACCAGCCGGACAGCATCTACTAGTTAACCGGTTTGATCACCTCAACCCGGTTACGGCCATTGGCCTTCGCCCGATAAAGCCCACGGTCAGCCCGGGCCAGCACATGAGCGATCTCTTCACTCCCCTGAGTCACCGTAACACCAATACTGATGGTAATCGGTGGCGTATGCTCCCCCAGTTCCTGCTGCAGATTACTGCGCAGCTTTTCAGCTAACTGGTGAATATCATTCAGACCGGTGTTATGGGAAATCAGAATAAACTCTTCGCCCCCCCAGCGGGATACGATATCTGAACTGCGAACCGATTCTTTCAGAATCTCAGCGATCAGTCGCAACACCTTATCTCCGGTTTCATGACCGTACAGATCGTTAACCGGTTTAAAGTGGTCGACATCCATATAAGCGATGCCCAACGGGAGTTGCAGACGTTGCGATAATTCCATCTGCTCTTTCAATACCCGCATCGCTTCCCGGCGGTTAAGCAGACCGGTCAGAGAATCGTAGGAGGCCAGCTCCTGGAGCTGTTGTTCGATATGTTTACGATCGGTGATGTTATAAACCAGACCGACCACTTCAGCAGGATTGCCCTGCTCATCCCATTCACAGACTTTGCCCCGGTCATCGACCCACAGGTAATGGCCATTGCGGTTCCGGAGCCGGTACTCGGCATGATAGCGGGAACGTTTACCGTCCAGATGCTCCTGCAGGGCTGCCATCACCAGCGGCGCATCGTCGGGGTGGACACTATTCTTCCAGGTGTCCAGAACACCGGGCATCTCATCCGGACCGTAACCCAGCAAACGCTTGAGCTGAGAGCTGAAATGCACCTGACCGGAAGCAATGGTCCAGCGCCAGGCGCCATCCACTGCATCATTCAGGGCTTTAAGAATTCTGACCTCGCTGCCAGACGCAGCACTTTCCTGAACCAGTCGGTTGGTTATATTGCGGGCTACCGAAAGAAAGTATTCCGAGCCCTGCCAGTGGAAGTGGGTGGTATTAACCTCAACATCAACCTCATGTCCCTGCTTATGCAGGTGTCGGCCAATAAAGCGAAAACACTCATCCGAGCGGATAATGTTGGCAATCTCATTCCACTGCGGGGCTCCATGAACGTCCTTCTGCAGACTGAGAACACTGTGATTAACAATGTCCTCAGGCTCCATGCCCAGCATTTCCCATGCCTGCCGATTGCCCCAGATAATGTCAGATGTTTCCGGATTAAGCAGGTAAACCGCGTCCGCCATATGGTCGAACAGTTCACTCAGCCCAGGAATATTCAGGTTTGGCATGTCATCTTCACAGTACTGTCGGGGAACAGCAACAGCTTACCACCTTTAGTTCAACAGCAGTACCTATAAGTGATGATGCAGACTAAGGTCTGATCTGCCTCCTGCCCACGCAATCTCTGACATCGGGGACAGGAGACTAGTAAGACTTCAGCGCTTCTGAGCCGACTCCAGAGTCTGGCTGATCAGGGCATTGATAGTCATCGGACCAACACCTCCCGGTACCGGCGTCAGCGCAGCAACCCGCGGTTCCAGACCGGCTTTTTCAATATCGCCAATACCGCCGGGGTGATAGCCAGCATCCACGACGACAGCACCGTCTTTAATCCACTCTGCTTTGATCAGCTCTGGCTGCCCCACTGCACCCACGACAATATCAGCCTGGGCAACCTGCTCTGCCAGATCCACAGTACGGGAATGGCAGATAGTAACGGTCGCATTAGCATTCAGCAGCATGGCCGCCATCGGCTTGCCCAGAATCGGACTGCGTCCCACCACAACGGCATGCTTACCGGACAGTTCAATATCGTAATGCTTCAGCAGAGTCATGATGCCCGCCGGGGTCGCTGAACCGAAAGCCGGCTCCCCCATCGCCATCAGACCAAAGCCCTGAGTCGTCACCCCATCGACATCTTTTTCGATAGCGATCGCATCGAAACAGGCCCGTTCATCGATTTGCTCCGGCACCGGATGCTGCAGCAGAATACCGCACACATCCGGGTTACTGTTCAATTCATCAATGACCGCCAGCAGCTCTTCCGTGGTGGTTGATTGCGGCATATCCACCCGCACTGAATCCATGCCGACACGGCCACAGGCATTCACTTTCATCTGTACGTAGGTTGCGGAAGCCGGGTCACTCCCCACCAGAATGGTCGCCAGCGCAGGCTTTTGGCCGCCGCCCGCCAGCAGCTCCCCGACTGCGGCATGTAGTTGCTGTTCCCGGCTTTTGGCCAGGGCTTTTCCGTCCAGAATCAATGCAGACATTGTGAACCTCTTTTATAGTTTTTAAAGTAAACAGCCAGGTGCTGTTGTGGTAGCGACCTGGCTGTTGCAAGTGATTCGTTATTCCGGATTACGATCCGGTATGAAGCAGCTATACGACCCTGTGTTCAGGACGCAATCTGAACAGTCGGGCGGGCAAACACCCATGCAGGAAACAGCAGGCCGTATAGCGCTCCAAAGTCTGGCTGAGCTCAGCTGTGTTGAGACACAGTGATCAGCACTTAATTTTTTCCATATCCGGGTCATAGACCGAGCGCAGTGAAGGCTTCACGGTATAACGCTCACACTCCACTTCAATTTCAAAGTGCGTGTTGTCCAGCCACTCTTTAGTGACACCAGCCGCATGCTCGACATATCCCATCGCTACCGTTGCACCCACAGTATGACCAAACATACCGGCGGTGGTCCGGCCAACGATTTTTCCATCTGCCCAGATCGGCTCTTCGTGGTAGCACAGCGGTTCAGGATTCTCGAACTGGAAGGCCACAAAGCGTTTGGTCAGCGGACCGTTCTCTTTCTGTGCCAGCAGTGCTTCCTTACCGATAAAACCACCCTCTTTGTTGAAATCAGAAGCAAAACCAAGACCGGCTTCCAGCACGGTGTCCTCATCAGTAATATCGTGGCCCCAGTGACGGTAGCACTTCTCCATCCGCAGAGAGTTCATCGTGTGATAACCGTATGGACGAATGCCGAACTCTTCACCGGCTTCCATGATTGCCTCGTAGACGCTTGGTGCATATTCCGTCGGGATATACAGTTCCCAGCCCAGCTCACCCACATAGGTAATACGGGAAGCGCGAACAACCGCATAGTGCATTTCGATCTCGCGGGAGGTTGCGAATGGGAAGCCTTCATTGGACATATCGTCACGGGTCAGCTTGCTCAGCGTCGCTCGGGAGTTTGGTCCCATCACAGTGACAACTGCGTACGCCGAAGTCACATCGGTGAAGAACACCATTGCGTCTTCCGGCTTGTTACGGCGCAGCCAGTCCATATCACGGTTCTGACAGGCTACACCGGATACCACCAGGTAACGGTCCTGTGCCAGACGGGTCACAGTGACATCCGCTTCGATACCGCCACGCTCATTGAGCCACTGGGTATAAACCATCTTACCCACCGGCACAGAAACATTGTTCGAGCAGATACGGTTCAGATAGCGCTCTGCATCCGGACCTTCCACCTGATACTTGGAGAAAGAGCTCTGGTCGATCACACCGACAGAGTTACGCACGGCGTCATGCTCTTCTTTATTGTTCTCAAACCAGTTCTGACGACCGAAGGAGTATTCGTAGTCCGCAGTCTGGCCCTCTTTAGCAAACCAGTTAGCACGCTCCCAGCCGTTTTCGGTACCGAATACTGCGCCCTGGGCTTTCAGCTGCTCATGCAGAACCGAGCGGCGAACACCGCGGGACGTCTTGAACTGTTTGAATGGGTAATGGGTTTCATACAGCAGACCCAGCGTTTCGGTAGTACGCTCCTGCAGGTAGTTCTGAGTCCCCTGGAACGGCATATTACGGCGAATATCAACATCCCACAGATCCCGTGGCGCGTGACCTTTATGGATCCATTCCGCCAGCATCTTACCGGCACCGCCCGCAGACTGGATGCCCACCGAGTTAAAGCCAGCCGCCACAAAGTAGTTACGCAGTTCCGGTGCTTCACCCAGATGGTAACGATCATCCGGGGTAAACGATTCCGGGCCATTGAAGAAGACCTGCAGACCGGTTTCCATCAGCTTGGGTACCCGGTGCATAGCGGCTTCCAGATACGGCTCGAGGTGTTCAAAATCATCCGGTAGCTGATCAAAGAAGAAGTCTTCCGGAATACCGTCCATGCCCCATGGCTTAGCGCCCGGTTCAAACATACCGATCAGCAGTTTGCCGGCATCTTCTTTGTAGTAACAGTAACCATCCATATCACGCAGGGTCGGCAGGCCGTGCTGCAGATCAGCCATGTTCTCAGTGACTACATAGAAGTGTTCTGCTGCATGCAGTGGTACGTTAACACCGGCTTTCTTGCCGAATTCACGGGCCCACATGCCAGCACAGTTAACAACGTACTCGGCATCGATATCGCCCTGCTCAGTAATAACCCCAGCCGCTTTGCCATCACGCATCTTCATATCCAGCACTTTCACGCCTTCAATGATCTGGGCACCGCCCATACGCGCGCCTTTCGCCAGCGCCTGAGTCACATCCACAGGGCTCGCCATACCGTCCATCGGCAGGTGGATCGCACCGCAGATATCATCGATATTCAGCAGCGGCCACAGCTCTTTCGCCTGATCCGGTTCAATAACATCACAAGGAAAACCGCAGACTTTGGCCATGGATGCACCGCGCTTCAGTTCCGCCAGACGCTCCTGATTGGTAGCGATAGTCAGGGAACCGTTGCGTACGAAACCGGTTGCCTGCCCGGTCTCCTCTTCAAGCTGGTCATACAGGCTGGCACTGTAGTTCGCCAGCATGGACATGTTGTAAGTTGCCCGCAGGGTCGGCACAAGACCGGCTGCGTGCCAGGTTGTACCGCAGGTCAGTTGACGACGCTCCAGCAGGACAACATCAGTAATGCCAAGTTTGGTAAGGTGGTAAGCAACGCTACAGCCGATGACGCCGCCACCGACGATCACGACCTGAGCCGAAGTAGGAAGAGTCTTAGTCATTGTTATTCTCCTCATCTCTGCCCACAGAGATGATTCTTATTGTTCTTATATCGTGTTGTTCTTATATCGTGGTGCGCTGCCACGCGCTGCCCATTCGAATGCAGGCGCGGCAGCGGGCCGGTTCTGCTATCAGAACACTACGGTTTTATTGCCGTGTACCAGTACCCGGTCTTCCAGATGGGCACGCAGACCACGGGCCAATACGGTTTTTTCAACATCTTTACCCAGCCGCACCAGATCTTCGACTTTGTCGCTGTGAGTTACCCGGGCAACGTCCTGATCGATGATCGGGCCCTCATCCAGCTGTTCAGTCACGTAGTGGCAGGTTGCACCAATCAGTTTAACCCCTCGGCGGGAAGCCTGATGGTAAGGCCGGGCACCGATAAACGATGGCAGAAAACTGTGGTGGATATTGATTACCTGGTGGCGCAGTTTTTCACACAGAGACTGCGGCAGGATCTGCATATAGCGAGCCAGCACTACACAGTCAGCCTGGTACTCCTCGATCAGCGCCTCAACCTGTGCAAAACCCGGTGCTTTATCATCCTTGTCGATCACAACATGGTGAAACGGGATGCCGTACCACTCAACCAGACCACGCATATCTTCATGGTTAGAGATAACACATGGGATATCGCACTTCAGATCACCACTCTTCCAGCGATCCAGCAGATCCGACAAGCAGTGGCTGCCCTTACTGGCCATCAGTACCACCCGCTTACGCTGGTCGGTATCCACCAGACGCAGGTTCATGCTGAATTCCTGCTTCAGCTCAGCAAACTTCTGCTCCAGTTCATCAACGCCGAATGGCAGAGAATCCGCCTGAACCTCAAAGCGGGAGAAGAACCAGTTACTCTCCTCATCGGAGTGATGCGTCGCTTCGTTGATCCAGCCGCCGTTCGAAGTAATCACCTCACCCACACGGGTGACGATGCCTACCTGATCGGGGCAGTCCAGTACGATGCGATAAGTTTGGTGTGTCATCAGAGTTCTCCGTTATTGATGGCGCTCAGCTAAGCTGAGCTTCCAGATCAGGCAGGGCATCGAACAGATCAGCATGCAGACCGTAGTCGGCCACGCTGAAGATCGGTGCTTCTTCATCTTTATTGATCGCGACAATCACTTTGGAATCTTTCATACCGGCCAGGTGCTGAATCGCACCGGAAATACCAACCGCGATATACAGGTCCGGGGCAACGATCTTACCGGTCTGACCCACCTGCATATCATTGGATACAAAACCGGAATCGACTGCGGCACGCGAAGCACCAACGGCAGCGCCAATCTTGTCGGCCACCTTCTCCAGTAACACAAAATTCTCGCCGTTCTGCATACCGCGTCCACCGGAAATAATAGTGCGGGCTGCGGTCAGTTCAGGACGGTCAGACTCGATGACTTCCTCACTGATAAAACGCGACAGGCCAGCATCTGCAGCAGCATCCAGTGCAGCCACCGAAGCACTACCCCCACTCATTTCAGCCGCTTCAAATGCCGTACCACGCACAGTGATGACTTTCACAGAGTCTGCA
>JAOXSA010000068.1 GCA_025800245.1 Amphritea sp.
ATGCTGAGGGCGACTTAACTCGATGCTGATCCCGTCCTTAGACCTCGAATCATCTTGATATTGTCCGCACAGGCGCAGTTCTTGAAGACATTTGCGCCACAGTAAGATCGGGGCACTGAAGTCCGGCGAGTGCGGCGCCCGCACCACGGCGACTTCAAGGCTGATGTGGCGTTCAGGAAAGTCATCTCCAGTCAGTTTACAATCTATTGGTTCTCTGAAAGCTTACTTCAGTCACTGAAGATGCAATTTCCTGACCACCGGCTTCCTTCGAATGACTGGAGATGCACTTCCCTGACCGCCACATCACCCTTAAAGGCGCAGTACGGCGGGCGCCGCACTCGCCCTATCTCGGGGTCTACGGTTTGTGCTGATTCGGTTCATCGAGCCCATCTGAACCTCAAGAACATCCTGAAGCATAGAGACGCCATCAGCATCGAGTTCCGTCGCATTATTTTGCATATGGTCGACAAGGCCGCCACGCACCTGCAGACAGTCCGTCCGCCGGCGGCGATCCGACGCAAGGGGCTAAAACAGGGCATTCTGTTCAAGGCGCTACACAAAGCTTGCTGAGTGTTGAAACGACCAGTGACATGGACGATATGTTTTGCCATTTAATTGGCAATCGAACTGTACCACATATTTGAAAATGTGACATTTAATATAAAAGATATAAAGAGAAACCTAAGTACTGTTTTGACGTGGACACCCTGTGCATTAAGGTTC
>JAOXSA010000239.1 GCA_025800245.1 Amphritea sp.
ATCGACAGAATCTCAGTGATCGTCGCTGAGCTTTCACTCAGTTTCTGAACAGTAGTCTGGAACCCGGACGCCAGCTCGGAGATATTCCGCACCTGACCGAGCACCTTCTCCAGTTCAGCATTGGAGGTTTTAATTTCGTCCAGGTTATTACTGGTCATTTCGGAAATGGTCAGTGTATTACCCGCCACTTCCTGAATAGCGTCAGTCGCTTCCTGACTGGAGATCAGTACCTGCTGAGCCTGCTCTTCCTGCTGCCCGGTTGAATTATGTACCTCTTTCAGGACCTGGCTCAGCTTGGTGGAGCTCATCGCCACATGCACGCTGTGCTGACGGGTCTCAGAGATAATACGTTTAAGGTTATCAGCAAAGCCGTTATAGCTGTTCGCCATCGTCGAGATTTCATCGTGTGTGAAATCAGGAAGCGTCGCCGAGATATCGCCATCTTTATCCTTGATCGCTGATAGCACATCAATCATCCGATGGATGGGGCGGCGGAACAGATAGCGCATAAAGAAAACAGTGAAAATAGTAGCTGACAAACCAAATCCCAGTATCAACCAGCTATAGGTACGGAACTCACTTAATTCCGCCTGAAGTGTCTCCTGATTACCGGCCAGTTGTTGCAGTTCACCAATATAGAAAAAGTGCAGACCGGCAAATAACAGCACCGGCAGAAAAAGGAAAAGGACGTTACCGACAATTTTACGGGTCAGTGAGTGAAAGAATGTACGTTCAACTGCTTCATACGCGCTCATAAGAATGGATCACTTCTTTATAGTTATTGATTGCACCCCGCACCTGTTTAATAAATTCTTCAGTTGAAGAAAAGTGACGAACTACCCATTTATTGGAATCACCTACCAAAAACAGGCTTTTTACGACTAATGGATGATTCAGATCAAATGCAGCCGACTGCCATTCTCATGCAACCAGCGTTTAGCCTGTCTGAATTCCGGATAGTAGCGCTCTACCAATGACCAGAATCGTGAGGAGTGATTCATCTCCTGAAGGTGACACAGTTCATGAACAATCACATAATCGATGACCCACAACGGCGCCATAATCAACAACCAGTTGAACGACACTTCACGACGGCTGTTACAGCATCCCCATTTCCGCCGGTAACTCCGACAGATCACTCTGGCAGGCTGCAATCCAGTAAGCTCTGCCCAGTAACGCACCCGGCTTTGCAGTAACAGATCAGCCTGCTCGCGGTACCAGCGTTCCAGCTGTTCCTGCAAGGCTACAGATTCTGCCTTACGAATGCGGCGGGACAGCGATACCCGTATCTCACTGCCGCACTGTTCGATCACCGTCTGCG
>JAOXSA010000255.1 GCA_025800245.1 Amphritea sp.
GACGTTTTGAAAAATCGTCCAGAATTTTGACGGCGTCTCAGATGCTTAAGATACACGTAGTTTTGCCGAATGGGCATGCTGAACTTCTCGCACTTCCGCCTTCTTCCACTGTTCAAGATGTAAGGACAAAGGCCCAACAAACCTTTGGGAAAAAGCACCTCAGACTTATCACTGCCAAGAATCGAGTTCTGGTCGATTTCGAGCAAACCTTAGAAGAAGCAGAGATAGAGGACGGAGAGTGCCTTACAGCTCTGGTACTTCAACCACAACTGGCAGCAACAAGTACGGCCTTTGCCTTGTGGTGTGATGGAGATAGTGCAGTCGTCACCTGGGGTAATGCAAACAGTTCCGCAGTTCGAGATCAGCTCAGGGGTGTGCAGCAGATTCACGCCACACTTAGGGCCTTTGCTGCGATTCTGGAAGATGGATCCGTCGTCACCTGGGGTGACAGAAACTTGGGCGGTGACAGTTCGGCAGTTCAAGATCAGCTCAAGGGTGTTATGCAGATTCACGCCACACATAGGGCCTTTGCTGCAATTCTGGAAGATGGATCCGTCGTCACCTGGGGTGATAGAACCTTTGGCGGTGACAGTTCGGCAGTGCAAGATCAGCTCAGGGGTGTACAGCAGATTCAAGCCACAGGTATGGCCTTTGCTGCCATTCTGGAAGATGGATCCGTCGTGACCTGGGGTCGTGGAGACTATGGTGGAAACAGTTCGGCAGTTGGAGATCAGCTCAGGGGTGCGCACCAGATTCAATCCACAACTCGTGCATTTGCTGCTATTCTGGAAGATGGATCCGTCGTTACCTGGGGGGATGAAGATTTTGGCGGTGACAGTTCGGCAGTTCGAGATCAGCTCAGGGGTGTCCAGCAGATTCAGGCTTCACAACATGCATTTGCTGCGATTTTGGCGGATGGTTTGGTGGTTAGCTGGGGCAATGAACCTTGTGGTGGTGACTGTTCTGCTGTTCAAGATCAGCTCAGGGGTGTGCAGCAGATTCAGGCGACAGAAAGCGCATTTGCTGCGATTCTGGCAGATGGTTCAGTGGTAACCTGGGGCAATCAATTTTGTGGTGGTGACAGTTCTGCGGTTCAAGATCAGCTCAGGGGTGTTCAGCAGATTCAGGCTTCACAACGCGCATTTGCTGCGATTTTGGCTGATGGTTCAGTGGTTAGCTGGGGCAATGAACCTTGTGGTGGTGTC
>JAOXSA010000280.1 GCA_025800245.1 Amphritea sp.
ACTAAAGGGCTCGATGAATATTATAAATTACGAGATAAATTAGAATCTTCCTATGAAGAGAGAGTTTTAGAACTTTGTCCAGGCAGTAGCCATAAAGATGAAAAAGCAGTATGGAATTCAGTAAGTTCTAGCTCGTTCACAATTGTATTAACGACAGCTAAACAGGGGCGTTTTGTCGATGTGAGATGCAAGCGCCCTGAAGGCTAATGAAATTAGAGAGAAATTTATTATCTTTGGATGCTTACCTTAAAGAGGAATTGTTATGCGCTTTGATTTAGACTTTATTAATGATTCGTCGCCGGATGATCCAAAAAATTGTTACTACATTGCTGCTTTTTTCTTATTTTTTGGTGTTTTTATAAGCCCTTTCTTTGCTGGTGGTGATATCCAGGTTGCTGCGGTATTGTTCTTTTCTTCTCTGAGTTTAGGTGTTTTTATGGTTTTTCAGGGGCGAAAGAGGAATGTTCGCTATATGACTAAAAGAGCATCTGAAGGTATCAAAGATCTCCAGATAAGGAAGTATTTAGTCTATCTTGGAGGTGGATTGGTAGGCATGGTCGGCTTCGGTTTGATACCTGTCTTTGCTTACATGACCATTAAGTCTGATGCGGTCTTTTTTTTATTTTTCTGGTTTCTTGCAATTGTTTCTTTTTTGTTTTTTAAGTATGGGAGTAAGAAAGTACAGGAATATAATGAAGTAGGTGATGCAGTTCTCTTTATTGATGGGGTGTGTGGGGTTGTTGGACACAGTATATCTGGGTTTTTTGATTTAAATGGGCTTTCGATTGTAGGTGTTGAGCAGGTGAGTCTTACTTGCTGCGAAGTGTATCGATATAAATCTGATGATAAGACGGAAATAAGAAGAGTTTATCGATACAGAGACGTGATAACACCTCATGTCGACAGTGATTTGTGTAACTCTACACGGATCTCATTTGAAACAGCTATCCCTGATAACCTGCTACCCAGTTATACGCAAACCTCACATGGAATGCTTCATTGGTATGTAGAGTTTCGTGGAGAGTTTGAGTCTTCAACTGGTAAAACGCTAAGCGTTGAAAGGCTTTGGAGAATTCCAGTGGCTGCGGCATAGTTGAGTTTTTCTGGATTGGAGATCTTGGTAATCTGGGTGTTGCTGGTTGCTTAGATTATTTAATTTATTCTTGTTATCTTCGTTTCGAATAGAATGTTAATTATCAATAAATATCCCTCTGTTGGTTAGTTTCGCAAGTTTGATGTTCTGGACTTGCGCTCAGCTGTCCCTTGAAGATACCTGAATTTAAAAGTTCCTTTCTTATGCTGTGTCCTTAATCAGCCTATTCTAGTGTGTCGCTTGAGAACAGGAAATACGGAAGCGGTTGTTATGCGCTGTTCTATGCCGTTATTCCAAAATAACTAGTCCGGTAATAATGATTATCTTCAGGTCTTTTTATCAGGTACGCAGTTTAATAATAAAGTGATTTATAGAGGTTATAGCGAATCTGTTGTCCTTATCCAGGGTAAATAACCTAAGGTGTCTGACGTTTTCTCTGCGACAGATTGAGCTGATTCAAAGTTATCTATAACCGGCGTTACGACATTAAACATAGTTATGTCCTGCGTCGTGGTTGTTATTATCCTGGATGTGATGCTGGTATGTGTTGTTTGAAACTTCAAGGCTGCCTTTCTGGTAGGAAATGCCGCTAGTTGAAGAATATAGCCGTGCTCTGATACGGTTGCTTCGTTGAATGCCTGAGCCGGAGGTGGTGATGGTTCCGGTGCCTTGAATTTCAGAATTTGCCTGCCATCAGTAGCGCTGCAGCGTTTATCCCCTGTATCTGGTACGACCCTCTGCCGACAGTTAACGGCCCACTTTCCTCTCTGTTCTTGCGTAATAATAAAGTCTGATGAGTTTACCTGACTATTGTACCGTGCTTCGGGAAGTGAGGGGGGGGAGGTGTCTGCCAGGGCGCTCTGAATCAATAGCGATAAGCCGATGCCGGCGAGAAAGTAATTATTTTTATTCCGATACATTATTTTTCATCCGTGATTATGTTTTCAGTTTTAAAGCAGATTGTGTGCCACTTCTTTGTTGTATGTTTTTCTTTGATATGTGTTTTTTGAGAAAGTGAGCATATTTTTTCTCACTTTTGCTTGTGCTCTTTATTGGTTTGTTTTTTGTGAATAAGTGAGTAGACTTGTCTGCAGTTTTTTAAGTGCTGTTTATGGTGGATAAGGATGTTTATGACGCCAGTTAGGGAAATTCAGTTTGAAGAACTGTCTGGGTTGAGGGATAAGTCTCAGAAGATCAGTTCTTTGTTGAGCGAAGATTTGCGCGCGTATGTTAATGCGCTGACTGTTCTCTGTGCTCCCAGGAAGGTGCTGGGCGAATATATGCAGAGTGCTTCGCGTGATAAGGTCGTTGGCGCGGAGAAAAACTTCTCGCTGCTTGAAGAGCGTTATAAGTCGGTCATGCGCGACTCCTTTGGTCTCACTGGAAAGCTCTCCACACCTCTGCCTGCTATTCACAACAAGCTTGTTTTAACCCCCTGGAGCTATGCAAAGAGTCTGTCGGGGGTATCCACTCCTCTGATGTTCTCAACGCCGGTACGATGGGTGCTTGGTTACGACTGCAGTTATGACCTGCGCAGTCTGATTACTGATCGGATCGCCGGTGAAGAGATGCGCTATGAAGAGGTCTCTCCGTTTGTTATTCGCGCTTTAGCAATCTGGTTGTTATTTGAGCAGAACGCAGAGTTGCAACGGCTTTTTGCCGGATTGGGTTATAAGGTGAGCATTGAAACGCTGCCCGATATTTCTGGTGATCTCCCTTATGTCGTTCTGACCTCTGTGGTCCCTGCTTTTTGCCCTCAGGATGCGCTGGTCTCCATGGTCTCGCAGCTTTCTGGCGGCTCTACCTTTGAGGAGTTAGTGGATATCGACGGGATAGAGCAGATGACGTTTGAGTTAAAGCAGCGTCTGCAGGGCGTGCTGGCTTGATTATGCTCAATTGAGTATTTTTTTGCTCAATTCCCAGGTGTTTTGAGCGTTCGCAGGGCTGTGATTACAGTGATAATGGCTTGGTTTATTGAGGTTTAAAGAGTTGGCACGGGCTTTGAATGGTTGGGTCTGCATTTTATAAAACCATTAGTCTAAGGAGAGATATATGCCAACTCCAGGTTATATGTCCATTGAGGGTGAAACTCAGGGCAACATTACTGAAGGCGCTAACAGCATGGATTCCATGGGTAACCGTTTTCAGGAAGATCATGAGAATGAGATCACGGTGCAGGGTTTTGAGCACCAGATTCTGATTCCACGTGATCCGCAGAGTGGTCAGCCAAGCGGTCAGCGTGTACATGATGCTTTTGTTATTACCAAAATTTATGACAAGTCTTCGCCGAAGTTGTACGAAGCACTGACAAGTGGTGAGCGTCTGCCTAAGGTTGTACTGAAGTGGTATCGCACTTCTATGACCGGTCAGCAGGAGCACTACTTTACGCATGAGCTGGAAGACGCGATGATCGTTGATATCAAGGCGAATATGCCTAACTGTCAGGATCCGAATATGGCGCACTTCACGCACATGGAAGAAATTGCGCTGACCTACCGGAAGATCACCTGGACACACGAAGTGGCCGGTACTTCTGGTTCTGATGATTGGCGTGTGCCTAAAGCTTAATTTTAATAAATTAAGCTTCTGGGGCTGCCGGTTTGCATATGCGGATCTGGCAGCCTTTTGCGTTACGCGGTTGCAAATGGATGAAGCTAAATGGATGAGATTAAAGGAGCTGGATGATGCCGCTTACATTCGGGAAACGTTGCAGGTTTCTTGTGTGCGTTTTGTTATTTGTATCTATGACGGGGTGTCTGTCGGTAGAGGTTAAGGATGAAGCGCTTCCTGAATCATATATCGCATTAACTATTTCAGCTCATCCTCTGACCAATCTTGATCTCTCAGGACGTCCTTCTCCTACGGTTGTGCGTGTATATCAGCTTCGCAAAGAAGTTGATTTTAATGAAGCCAGTTTTTTTGATCTTTATGACCAGGATAAAATGCTGCTGGCCGCCGATCTTCTCAGCCGTGAAGAATTGATTATCGCTCCAGGGACTGTTGTAAACCGACAGCTGCTTGTCGATGCCGAAGCCCGCTTTGTTGCGATTATGGCGGCGTTTCAGGATACCAATAACTCTGTCCATAAACAGATTCAGCCTGTCAGAAGTGATGCTGATACTGTTCTGGTTGCCCATCTCAGCGGAAACTCTCTGGTGGTTACTTCGGACGAAACTTCGGTAGCTCAGGGAGCATCGGTGGCTACATCAATAGATACACAGTCCTCGCAGGGGATCAGTGCTAAAGATGGGGAAGTATCGGTTAATCCGATGAAGCTTGAGGAGTGTCAGCGTGCGAAGGCTGTCGATGTTCTGGTTAAGAAGGGGTGTTAAGTGACAAGTAAGGTAATCTGGCATGAAGGCATGTTTTTGCGGCCTCATCACTTTCAACAGTTTGAACGCCACTTTTCAAAGGAGCTTACTAACCGCAGTCGGGATCTGATGCCCTATTCCTGGGGGCTTTCTGCGCTGAGTATTAATCAGGCGAATCTGGAAGTGGGTGAGCTGACGGTTGATCAGTGTGCAGGTGTTTTTCCTGATGGTACAGGCTTCAGTACGCTGACGGGAGACGCGCCGCCATTGTCCATTCGTGTGCCGGAGGCGATCGAAGATGCTGTGGTTTATCTCGCCATTCCTATTAGCCAGAATGGCGCTGCAGAAGTGGGTGAGAGTGATCACCGGAATAGCCTGATCCGTTATTTACCCCGTACTGTTGAGCTTAAAGATAACACGGATGAACAGGGTGAAAACTCATCAATACAGGTCGGTGAATTAAGAATCCGCCTGTTTGTTGAGCCCGCACGTAGCAATGATGACTCACTGAGTGTTCCTCAGGGATATACCCGAATTGCGATTGCGCACATCGAAGAAGTAAAAGGTGCAAAAATTCGCTTACGGCGGGATTTTATCCCCACAGTATTGCACATTAACGTTTCTGACTTGCTGTCGGACTTTGTTACAGAACTGCACAGTCTGGTAATAACCCGGGCACGTGAACTGGCCGGTCGTGTTGCCGGTGGTGGCGGAAAAGGCGGTGTTGCAGAAGTAACTGATTTTATGTTGCTGCAGATACTGAACCGACTTGATCCTGTACTGAACCTGTTGCGTGACCTCGAAACACTGCACCCGTTAGCGCTCTATGAGCGCTTGCTAGGGATGGCCGGCGAGCTTTCAACGTTTATGAAGAAGGATAAACGTGCTCCGGAATATCCTAAATATGAACACGAGGCATTGTACGAGACTTTCTCACCGCTGTTTGCTGATCTGAGAGAGTCCTTTGGCACAGTGCTGGAGAACATTGCAGAGTCGATTGCACTTTCACCTCCGCAATATGGTATCCGTGCGGCACGGATTAATGATCGTTCACTGTTAACCGCAGCTGACTTCGTACTTGCAGTCAGTGCTCAGGTACCTCAGGAAAAACTGCGTAAGCAGCTCCCGGCACAAATGAAGATCGGTCCGGTTGAGCAGATACGTGAGCTGATCAGCAGTGCTTTGCCCGGTATACCGGTGAGCGATCTGCCAGTGGCACCCCGCGAAATTCCGTATCACGCAGGCTTTACTTATTTTCAGCTGGATACCAGTAATCCGATCTGGAAAAGCCTGAATCAATCAGGCGGTATCGCGTTTCATATTGGTGGTGACTTCCCCGGACTGGAGTGCCAATTCTGGGCAATTAAACGGCGTTAAAAGAGAGCTCAATCATGGATGACCAAACTATTATAAGGCCGACGCCGGGCGGCAGAAGACCGCAGCGTACAGGCGGACAGCAACCTGCTCATGGTGCCCCCAGACCGGCGCCTCAGCCGCATCCCGAAGTACCGCAGAACGAACGAGCTTATCAGCAACCAGCTCCCCAGCCTCCGTATTCGGGACAGGGCGTTGCCCCGGGATATGTATCTACCGACCCGCGACAACCTTCATATGAACAGCCGGCTGAGCAGTACGCTCAGGCACCACATCATGACGGCTATGGCCAACCGAGTCAGAACGTTGCGCCGATGTTTGATGAGAACCCCCTCATTGCCATGGTGGCGCCTTTGCTGGCCTTTGCCAGTAAGATACAAAGCGCATCAGAGTGCCCGAATCTGGACGAATTTCATCGTTATTCGTTGGATCAGATTAATTTCTATCGCAGTCAGGGCTGGGGTATTCAGGCTGATCCTAATACGGCGTATCAGATCAGCTACGCCATCTGTTCTCTGGTTGATGAAATTGTTCTGAATACTCCCTGGGGCAGCACCAGTCGCTGGTCCGGAGACAGTATGCTGATCAATATGCATCAGGAGGCCTGGGGTGGTGAGAACTTCTTTAACTACCTTCAGGAACTGATGCAGCGCCCTGCGACCAGCCTGCCGGTGCTGGAGTTTTATTACTGCTGCCTGTCGCTCGGGTTTGAGGGGAAATACAGACGTCTGTCGAACGGACGTCGTGAGCTGGATCAGCTGCGCAATGAGCTCTATATACTGATAACCCGTCACAGAAACAGAGCTGCTCAGCCATTGTCGCCAGCATGGATCGGGCTTGATGTTGCCCATCAGGGGTTTGTTCGTCATCTACCGCAATGGGTGATCTGGTCTTTTGCACTGGTGCTTCTGGCAGCCTCTTTTATTGGCTTTAACTGGTATCTGAATCAGAAATCCGATCAGGTGATGGCGAGCCTGGCTCAGGTAGGCCAGGCAGACCCTTTACAGGTAACCCCGGTAAACATCGATAAGCTGAATCGCTTTGTTCCGGCTGAAGCGCCGGTGCTGGATTTTCAGCGTGTCGATCTGGTCGCTATTCTGACACCGGCACTGAAGCCTGAGCTGGATAGTGGCGTTGTGGAGTTAATCGATGATGCGACCCATACCCGTCTTCGTATCCGGCATACCAAGCTGTTCGCCTCTGGCCAGGCTGATGTATCACCTCGCTTTATCCCTCTGATTGAGCGTATCGGTGACGTTATCCCTGAGCTGACCTCACCTATTGAGGTGCAGGGCCACTCCGACAACATTCCTATTTTTTCTGCCCGATTCCCATCGAATTGGGTGCTATCCAAAGCCAGAGCTGATGCTGTTGGTGAGCTGTTGAAAGGCAAGTTGCCAGGGCAACAGGTTGTCCGTACTGAAGGGCTGGCGGATAGCGAACCGCTGGTGGCTAACTCGTCAGCAGAGAACAGGGCGTTGAATCGGCGTGTAGAGATTGTACTGCGCAAGTAAACACCGAATTTCCAGGGATTGAAAACAGGTTTTGTCGTGAAAAAGATTGTAAGTTTCGTTACGAATAAGTGGTTCCTGCAGGTTTTAGGGCTTATCTGCATAGCGCTCCTGATCTGGTTTGTCGGACCTCTTATTGCGATCGCTGATACGCACTTTTTGTCATCTGATTTTGCTCGTCTTCTTGCGATTATCATTGTCGCTGCTTTGTGGGGGGCGAATATTGCCCGTGTGCACTGGCAGACGAAGAAGAAAAATCAGCAATTAATGGACAACCTCTCCAGTAATCATCAGGTTGAGTTACGTGAAGAACAGGCAACCGCCGAGGAAGAAGGGGTTATTGGCGAGCGATTTGATGAAGCTCTGGAAGTGTTAAATGCCCATGGCAAAAAGGGTAAATACGCACTGTATGAGTTGCCGTGGTACATCATTATTGGCCCACCGGGATCCGGTAAAACCACGGCCCTTGTGAATTCCGGACTGAACTTCCCGTTAGCTGAGCGCATGGGCAGCGAGACGGTTCAGGGGATCGGCGGCACTCGCCATTGCGACTGGTGGTTTGCCGACGAAGCCGTGATGATAGACACTGCGGGGCGCTTCACGACTCAGGACAGCTACGAATCGGTTGATAAAGCGGCCTGGCAAAAATTCATGGAGCTGTTGAAGTTTAATCGGCCGCAGCAGCCGATTAACGGTGCAATTATTGCGATGAGCATGGCCGACCTGATGCAGCAGTCGGATGAAGAGCGTCGCCAGTGTGCCCGGACCATTCGTCGTCGAATTGAAGAACTTCAGGAAAATCTGGGGATCAACTTTCCTATCTATTTCACATTCACCAAATGTGACCTGATCCCCGGCTTTAGTGAGTTCTTTGATAGTTACGATAAAAATGCCCGTGGTCAGGTATGGGGAGAAACCTTTGGTATTGATGCTGATGGGCAGTGTGATCTGCCAATTGAACAATACCCGGAACGCTTCCAGCAACTAAGCCTTCGCTTGCAGCAACAGGTGCTGGAACGTTTGCATCATGAGCATGACCCGGATAAACGCGGACTGATTTTAGGTTTCCCGAGCCAGTTTGCCGGCCTCCAGGATATTGTGTCGCTGTTCCTGACAGAAACATTTTCCAGCAGCCGTTACAGTCAGCCAGTTTTACTGCGCGGTGTGTATTACACCAGTGGTACGCAGGTTGGTTCACCGATTGATCGTCTGCTGGGCAATCTTGTGCGCAGCTTTGGATTCAGCCGGGCAACGATGGTTGGTGGCAGCGGGAAAGGGAAAAGTTACTTTATCCGTGATCTGCTGACAAAAGTGATTATTGGTGAAGCGGGTGTCGCCGGTCTGGACCAGGGATTGTTGCGAAAACGGCAGTGGATACAGCGCTTCAGTGCTGCCGCTGCTTTGTTAATTGTCGGGCTGGCTGGCGCAGGCTGGGGCTGGTCTTACTTCAACAACAGTGAGCGCATTAATGATTCTGCTGCGCAGTTAGCGGAGGTGCAGACGCTGCAGGTAACAGAACCGTTAGGCCGTGCCGATTTCAGAGCGGTGTTGCCGGGTCTTACTAAGTTGAATGATCTTCCAATGGTTTATGCATCGACCGGTTTTGATCATGGCTTTGGCCTGTATCAGGGAGAGAAGATTCAACAAGGCTCCGGAACAGCTTATCGTAAGTGGCTTGAAAGTCAGTTTCTGCCTGTACTGGTTGCCCGTATTGAAGAACTTATCATCGCTAATGACCCGAGAGATACCAGTGCTCTTTATGAGTTACTCCGGGTATATCTGATGTATGGCGGTGTTCGTGACTATGATGCAGAGCTATTGAAAAGCTGGGCGATGCTGGATTGGCAGGCAGATAACGAACTGACAGATGACGAGCTGCAACAGCTTGAGCATCATCTGGATACGTTATTGAAAGAGGGTTTTTCACCTGTTTCGATGAATGACAAGATCATCACGGATGCGCGTAAGAATCTTTCCCGAGATCCGCTGGAGAAACAGGTTTATCAGGCCGTTAAGAGAGAGCTGCAGCAGAACCGTCAGCATGATCTGGTATTAGATGATGTTCTGGGTCCTTATGGTTTTGATATTTTCCGCAGCAAAATGGGACAGGATCTGAAGCAGTTTGTGATGCCCGGATTCTTTACCAAGAAAGGCTTCTACGAACTGTTTCTGCCGAACAGCGTCGAGATCTCAAAGCGCTACCTGGAAAATAACTGGGTAATGGGTGAACGCTATCAGCAGGCAAATGTTGATCTGGGTGCGCTGCAGCGTAAGGTGCTCAACCTTTACTACAGCGATTACATCAAGAACTGGGATGGTTTGCTTGATGATCTTGCGGTGAAGCGGCCAACGGATGCCAGAGACAGTGTGCGTCAGGTGAGTATTTCTGCGGGTATTGATAGCCCGGTCAGGTATCTGCTGGAAGCGGTAAAAGAGCAGACAACACTGACTCAGTATCTTGTTGAGGGCCAGGGCGAAGGTGGAGAGGAACTGGCACGCTCTGTCGCAGGACTTAACCAGAAAGCGGCAGTGCAGCAACAGCGTGTGAGTAAGTTGCTGCGTAACGCTAAAAAAGCAGGTCTGCTTGATCAGTTAGGCGGTAATCTTGGTGAGCGCGTGGAGCGCCATTATGCGGCGTATCATAAGCTGCTTGAACGACGCGGTAACAGTACGTTGTTCGATCGCCTGAGTGATGATCTGGCTAACCTGGGTCTGTATATGGACAGCGTTGCCAACTCTTCCTTCTCAAGTACCGGAGCTCTGGACGCTGCGCAGAGTCGTCTGGCCCGTGGTGGTCAGGATCCTATCGGCAAAGTGAATAGTTACCAACATAGCCTGCCACCTATCATGCAGGGTTGGGTAGGTGATCTCGGTACTCAGAACTGGCAGATGATGCTGCAAGGGACTCTCGATGAACTGAATCAACTGTGGCAGACACAGGTATATCAGGAGTGTAAGGCATTTGTTGCAGGTCGGTTCCCGCTCAATCCAAAGGCATCATCTGAATCGACGCTGGAGGATTTCAGCCGCTTCTTCGCCCCGCAGGGAACTCTGGATACCTTCTACCAGAGTTATTTAAGAGATTTTGTCGATACTAAAGGCCGCTATTGGGTTGAGCGGAAAGTGGATGGTCAGTCCATTGGCTTGTCCCGGAATACCCTGGCTCAGTTACAACGGGCCAGCGAAATTCAGAAACTGTTTTTCCGTAACGGGCAACTTTCTGTGCCATTTGTGATGCGCCCACTGAGCCTGGATGCAAACGTATCTAAGTTTGATATGGCACTGGGTGAACAACACGTAACGTATCGTCATGGCCCACGTCGTCCTATCAATCTTAACTGGCCTACTCCGGCTTCTGATAGCGTAACCGTGATTCTCGAGGGGCCGCAGGGGATGCTTTCTTCCCGTTCCGAGATTGGTCCGTGGGCGTGGTTCCGGGTGTTGAACAGCGCCAAGCTGAAAAAGACCAATAATCCAGCGATTCATCAGGTGACATTTGATGAGCAGGGTTACAAAGCAATGTTTGAGCTGAGGGCGCTCAGTGCAGTGAATCCATTCGGCGAAGATCTGTTATCCGGCTTCTATTGCCCGGAGTCGTTGTAATGCAACAAGGGCCTGGGTTCTACGGCAAAATGCCATGCCGGGGAGATTTCGTCAGTCGCGGTCTCCCCCGGGGACTGGTTGACGGATTCGATCAATGGTTTCAGCAGGGGATGCATACTGCCAGGGCCATGCTGGGTGATCAGTGGCAGACGCGCTATAGCATTGCGCCGATCTGGCGTTTCTTTATCAGTCCCGGAGTGTTTGATCAGCATGCCTGGGTAGGGGTGTTTATTCCGAGTGTGGATAAAGTCGGCAGGCAGTTTCCGTGTCTGATCGCTTTGCCTGTACCGCAGCGAATAGCGACCTATGAACAGTTACTGGCTCAGGACAGCGTCTATCTGCGGGTTGAAGATCTGCTGCTGGATTCTCTGGAACTGGATTTTAACTTTGATCACTTCAGCGAGCAGGTGGATACACTGGCACTAAGGCCTGTTTCACCGCCAGCAGAGTTACAGGCAGTCAGGGGAGAAGTCCCTTTGATGCAGAACGTACATGCCATGCGTTTTCAGTATCAGTATCTCGATCTTATGACATCGACAGAGTATCCGGTGTTGTGGATGAGCGATGGTACGGACGGGGTTGAGCCACAGTTGTTGTTATCCAGTGGAATGCCTGATCCGGAGAGCTTCGCGCAGTTTATCGTGGGTGAGAGTTTTGCAAGGGAGAGTGCAGATGCCGGAACAACTTAGTTGGCGATCTGTGGCGCTGACTGAAACAGGGCTGGTTCGAAAAATTAATGAAGATGCACTTTATGCGTCTGATCAGAAGGCCCACTGGGCTGTTGCAGATGGCATGGGTGGGCATCATGCAGGCGATCTTGCCAGTCAGTTGGTTGTGGGAAAGCTGGATCTTTTGCCGCAGGGAGAGCCTCTTTCACATCGGGTTGATCGCCTGGAGGACTCACTGATTGCTGCCAATCAGGAACTGGTGAGTATGGCCGGTGGCGATGGCAAAGTCATTGGTACAACAGTCGCCGGGCTGATGTTCGACAGTCGTCGTTATCTGGTTTACTGGTGCGGCGATAGCCGTGTCTATCTTCTGCGCAATGGCAGTCTCAGTCAGGAAACCGTTGATCATACACTGGTGCAGGAGCTGCTCGAACAGGGGCGGATTAATCCGGTTGATGTTGAGAACCATCCGGAACGTAATGTGATTACCCGTGCCGTGGGTGCAACAGCCAACCTGTATGTTGATATGGATCTGCGACCTTTGCAGGCAGGTGATCTGTTTCTGATCTGCAGTGATGGTCTGGATAAGGAGATTGGTGAGAATGAGCTCACTCAGCTGCTGAATATGAAAGGGCAGAGACTGGAGCATCTTGCCGATCGCTTAATGTCTACCTGCCTGGACAGGACCGCAAAAGACAACATCACCCTGATTTTAATCAGCGTAGAAGTAACCGACAGTATTGAGTGAGGCTTTAAGCGCAAACAATGGAGTTTTTTAAGGCTGAACTACAGCGTTTTATTCGCAGTGAAAGTGACCGTACGTCACTGGAAATGGCTATCGACAGTACGCTGAATGAGCACCCTGAACATAGCGAACGTATTCAGAAAGGCTTGCAGAAGCTGGCTGATGCCGGGCACCTGGCTCCTGATCTCGCTGCTGAATTAGTTCAGTATGCGCAGAATCATGCTCATCGGCAGGACGCTGATGACAGTACCCAGTTCATACAGGATGATCAGACTCAGATTGCGTCACCGGCGGTTCCTGATGACCAGACAGTGATTAGCACCCCGCAGGATGATCAGACTCAACTGGCAACTCCAGGCATGTCAGCTGCCGGGCAACCTGAGGATCGATCCGGCTTTACGACACCGACTTCACGTACCTCCGGTACCAGCAATACCAGTACGACATCGAAGTGGGCGAAGCCTTTTGCTGAGGATGATCAGGTTGAGCAGACGCTTACTGTTGGGTCGGTAATTAAAGATCGCTTCCGGCTGGTGGAGTTCATCGGCTGTGGCGGCATGGGCGATGTTTTCAAAGCAGAAGATCAGCGCCGTATTGATGCTCAGGATATAGAAACCTTCATCGCCATTAAGGTGTTGAATAATAATTTCCGGGATCATCCGGAATCGTTACGTTCACTGCAGCGTGAGGCAAGAAAGACTCAGAATCTGGCCCATCCTAACATTGTTAACGTGTTTGATTTCGACCGAGATCAGCATCATGTCTATATGACGATGGAGTTGATGCTGGGTGAGCCGCTTAACAAAGTCATTAAGGCGAATCCGCGCGGGCTTTCTCCTGAAACGGTATTCCGTTATGTATCCGAAATGGGAGCTGCTCTTAGCTACGCCCACCGCAGCGACATTATTCATTCGGATTTTAAACCCAGTAACATTTTCCTCGATCAGAGTACCATCAAGGTTTTCGATTTTGGCATTGCGCGAGCGGCTAAAGCGGGTCAGGTGGATAGCTTTGATGCCGGTGAACTGGGGGCTTTAACACCCACTTACGCATCACCGGAAATGCTCGATGGGCAGCTACAGGCTGATCCTAAAGACGATATCTACGCGCTGGCCTGTATCGCCTATGAATTGTTATCCGGAAAGCATCCGTTTATAGAAAAGGGCAAAAAAGTTCCGGCCGATCAGGCACGGGATAAAGGCCTTACCCCGGTTCCCCTGAAAGTTCTGAAGCGACGACAATGGAAGGCGTTGCAGCAGGGGCTTAGCTTTGATCCGAATAGTCGTACCCACTCGGTAGATGAATTCCTGCAGGGTTTCTTACCGGCTACGCAGCCAACAGGACTGCTCAATAAATGGTATGTCTGGCCGGTGGCCGCGACCGTGTTATCGGCGATTGCGTATTTTCCCGCGCGGGATTTCTGGGAAGAAAAACAGTTAAGCGATATGGCCGATGGCCTCAAGAGTGGCAGCGATGCCGATGTGCTTGCGTTACTCGATGAGATTGAAAGCATGCCCGAGGATGAACGGCTGCATTACTTCAATGACGCAAGGGTGAAGAGTTCGCTGACCAAGTACTTCGTCAACCGTATGAATGATCAGATGAGTGATGATCAATACGCGGAAGCCGAGCGAGTAGCTGCCAGGGCATTGAAAATCTATGAAGACTCGCGCCGTTTATCGGATCAGCGAGAGCTGGTCAGCAAGCGTAAAGCGGGTCGTCTGAACGAGCTGAATATCGAGCTGAACCAGTATCTGAATGACGGGCTGGCTGCGTTCATTGCCGGAATCGAAGCTTTACCGACGTTATTTGATTCCATTCGCAAGGTTGATAATCAGCATCCGATGCTGGAAGACCCCCGGGTACCTGCGCGGATGGTAGAGGCCATTGACTGGCTGTCTGAGCAGCAATCGTTTAACGAAGCGGAACGCGTCAGCGCTGTTGCGCAGGGTATGTTCTCTGCCAACAGTGAGATCTCCGTTGCCTATGAACAGATGAAACAACAGCGATACCGCTTTGAGCAGGCCAGTAAGATTGGGGGCTATGAAACCGCTCTGGCATCGCAAGCCGGCATACAGACACTGGCAGATCTGGATGGCTATAACGATGCGGTGACTGAACTGGGCAGGATTGCGCCGCAGAATCAGGTACTTGCTGATTTCAGGCAGAAGGCTTCACCGCTGGTGGAGCAAGCCGTCGAAGCGCTTATCGCTCAGAATCAATGGGCTGAAGCGCAATCACAATTCGATCAATACCGCGGTTTTATGACTGAGTCACTGGCACAAAAGCTTTCAAGCGGTATTGAACAGGGGATGGCTGATCTTCAGAAAGAGCTGACGGCTCAGCAGCAAGCTATTTTTGCTGCAATCGAACAGGATGATCTTGCCAGAGCCGCGTCGCTGTTGTCAGATTTTGAGGCACCGACAGAGATGAAACAGATCACCTCTGAGCGTGTTGGTCGTGCATTCCTGAAGCAGGCGCGGATTGCCAGAGCGGATCAGAGCTGGGATCAGGCTGTCAGCTTAGTCGAGAATGCCAGGGCTTCATACAATAACGCTGAGTTCCAACAACTACTGGCAGATGAGCTACAGGTTATTGAGATCAGTCGTTCCGCCACTGACAACGCTCAGCTGGAACAAATTCAGGCGGAGCGTGCCGCTCAGTTAAGCGAATACCAACAATCACTCAATCAGATCATTAAGCAGCCGTTTGCTGCTACTGCGCTGAAGGACATTCAGAGTATTCTGGATAAAGTAGAACAACTGCAGCCTGATCACAGCTTGCTTCAGGAGATCCCTCAAAGACTGGCTTCAAATTATCTGAATCAGGCGGAGCAATTAGTACAGCAGAATGATCAGCAATCAGCGCTGGCGTTGTTAGACAGCTACAGCAGCATCTTTCCTGGTAATGCCCTGGTTGATCAGCGCCTGAATACACTGAAGCGTCAGTTAAGTGAACAGGCAGAGGCGCAGCGTTATAGCCAGACAGAACAGCAGATAACCGATCTGCTTTCCGGTGTCAGTCAGAATCCGGATTGGGAAACTGAACTGAAAAACCTGACGGATCAGCTGGAAAAGCATGGCGCGACAGAAGCTCAGATGGCCGCGCTCAATACCAATATTGCTTTGCAGCTTTCTGAAGTGGCAACTCATTATTCAGAAGATAAACGCTTTGATAGCGCGCTGGAAATGCTCGGAAAAGCCTCTGAATATGATCCTGCGTTAGGTACCCTTAAAGGCCTGGAACAGCAGATCAGCAATGACCAGTCGGCCTGGGAAGCTGAAAGGGAACTCAGAAAACAGCAGGCAGAAATACAGGGTCTTAAGCAGACACTGCAAACCCAGCTTCAGGCCAACGACCTGTCGAGGGCGGAGCGGACTCTGGAACAGCTGACAGGGTTCCTCGGAGCAGACAGTCCGTATATACAGAGCGAAGCGAATCCCGCATTTGTCGAAACTTATCTGCGACTGGCTGATCAGTTAGCACGCCAGACCCGGCTGACAAAAGCAGCGCAATTGCTTGAATCGGCGAAAAAGTATTCCGTTGATACAACCGTCATTGATGAGAAGATCGCGGGCTATCAGCGTGATGCCAAACTCTGGCGTATCGGCCAGGCCATTCGCAGTATCTCTCTGGATTCATTCTCATCAGCCCATGAATTGTTGACCGAAATAGAGGCCGATCTCGCGCCAGAAAGAGCTGAAAAACTGCACAATGATTTATCGGCGGCCGTCCTGACACGTTATCAGCAGCTTAAAGGCAGTCGCCCGGATGCTGCTGTCAGACTGATGCAGAAAGCGAAAGCACTTTATCCGGAACATACAGAGATACAAAGCGTTCAGTTACCAACAACTGCCGCTCCTGCACCTGTTAAACCGGCAGCAGAGCCTGAGCCAGCACCGACAACCGCGAAAGTTGAGCCCAAACCTTCACCTGTAACAGCAAAACCATCAGTGAAACCGCCAGTGGTTACCGCAGCAGGGAAAGCCTGTACATCAGGGCTGGCCGGGTTGGGACGGAATGTTAAAGCCGTGTGCTATGACATGGTTACAGCAAAGACGAAAGGCCCTTATATGGTGGTTGTCCCTGCCGGTGCCGGTTCCCCTTTTGCGATCTCTAAATTCGAGATCAGTGTTGAAGATTACAATGCCTACTGTAAACAAACCGGCTGCAGTGCTCGTCCTGGTAATGCCCGTGATCCGGTTACGGGTGTCAGTCACCGTCAGGCCTCTGAATATGCCCAATGGCTTACTCAGGTAACAGGACAGCAGTATCGTCTACCCGAATATACGCAATGGAAATACGCCGCCCTGTCCGCTAATAAGCGTCAGCCGAATAACTTTAACTGCCGGTTGATGCAGGGTGAAACCATTCTCAAAGGCCACGCACCGGTATCGGTGAGAAATGGAAAGGCGAATAACTGGGGACTGGTTAATTACCTGGGTAACGTACAGGAGTGGGTAACAGATAACGGTGCAGCAAAAGCGGCAGGTGGTCATTACGCCGATAAAATGTCGAGTTGCTCGGTCGATCTTGTCCGCACGGCATCAACGGACGCTAAAACAGGCTTCAGACTGGTCCGGTCGCTATAG
Source organism: Amphritea sp. (assembly GCA_025800245.1). Taxonomy (GTDB): domain Bacteria; phylum Pseudomonadota; class Gammaproteobacteria; order Pseudomonadales; family Balneatricaceae; genus Amphritea. The sequence goes on from JAOXSA010000280.1 coordinate 16,898, forward strand.
GAGTAGGTTATGGGAATTACGCTACTGACGCTCAGCAGGCAGCATGCTGCAGGTAAGATCGCAACAGAGGATTATCGTGCTCAGCGCCGGAGACTGATCGAAGAGCAGGTTTTTCAGCTCGAAGAGCGTACGATGCCCGGATTCGCAAAAGAGCCGGACAGAGTGACTACAGCTGTAATGGGTGATATGACTCAGCCGCAGCCAGTAGCGCATATGGCCTCGGCAAGTTTCCCTGGCACACCGGCTGATACATTTCAGGATAGTGGTTTTCATCCACACCCTAAGCCGCAGACTTCTGGTGACGTCACCACTCTGAATACACGCTCCCGTCTGGGGGAGTTGGCTCATCCCGAGAAGGCTTCTGATAAACAACCCGGGTCTGGTAAGAAAGGTTTGTGGCTTGGCCTGGTGATAGGATTCATCATTATCTTAGTCGTCAGTTCGCTGTATCTGTTTCTGGGTAATCAGGAGCCGTCTCCAGAGCCGGTGGATGATCCCCTGAAGACCGCGACAACGTTATTGCTGGAAAATCCGGACTGGCAGATCAAAGACCTGCAGGCTTACCGGGAGCAGCTTAACGCACAGACAGATAGGCTGAGCGATGAACAGGTACGGTTGCTGGATTCTGTTGAAACATATCTGTCAGTGCCGTTAAATGGTGAAGCCAGTGCGCTGGAACAGGAAGTACAGCGCCTTCGTCAGGATCTCGAAGCGCTAAGAAAGTAGTTGTAACAGGATATTCCAACTCATCAGGGAGAAGATAATGGCAAAAGCAGCACGTTTAGGTGATATCGGTTCCGGTCATGGGTGTTTTCCTCCAACGCCCATCACTGCGGGGAGTGGTAATGTCGTAACTAATGGCCTGCCTGCAGCCCGTCAGGGTGACCCATTAGCACCTCACGGGTGTGGTAAGTGCCCCTCTCACGGACGATCCATTTCCGGTGGATCATCGTCAGTATTTATAAATGGTAAACCAGCAGCAAGAGCCGGTGATGGTATCGGCTGTGGCGGCTCGGTTGCGGCGGGTTCCGGTGATGTACTGATTGGTGATCAGTTTAACCCTAGTGCTTCTGTTTCAATGACTGAAGGATTTCCTTTTTCCTCAGTACAGCAAGTGACTAACTCACATATTACATACGATGAATTAACTAAAGTAATAGATAGCGCAACAGGAAACGTTATCTCAGGTTTACCTTACTTCATCGAGTGCTCTGATGGGTCAATTTATAGCGGTAGAACGAACACAGAAGGTGAAACTGAAAGAGTCACGACAAGCCGGGAGGAGTCTCTGCAGGTCTACTGGGGCGATGAAGCACTAGCGAAAACAGAGGCACTTTCATGAGCATACTTACCAATCAGCAAAACGGCTCTGTTCACACAGCTAAAACGAAAGTGATCACTTTCAATGAATTATGGAATAGCTATCCTGACGATGACCCATGTTCTGATGAATTTACCAATCAATGCGCTATTCGCATAAGCCAGGCTCTCTTCGATTTAGGTATACAAATGAAATCATTTCGGGGAGTAAGGTGCTGGCATGACCATCAGCCTGAACATGTATTAAGAGCCCAAGAGCTGGCAAACTGGTTCAAGAAGAAGCCTTTTGCAGGTTGCGGCGATACAGAAACATACACTGGCGCAAACTTTGTTGAGAAATTAGATGGAAAAACTGGAGTTATCTTTCTCGCTGATTATTGGCAGCGAAGAGGAGAAACAGGAGACAACAGAAGCGGAGATCATATTGACCTTTGGAATGGTTCGAGGATGACCAACTTTTCTAGTTACTTCAGAGCGCAATTCGGACTATCCTTGGATGGTTATTGGAGCGACTACAGATTGGCAAAAGAAGTATTATTCTGGGAAATAAAATGATTAAAAATCTATGCCTCAACACTGCAGGTGGTGTTTTTGGAGCATTACTTTTCGTTCTGATAGCTTTCCTGATTGAACAATCAGGCCTCCTCCCTCCTGTGAATGGAGAAGATAATATGAACCTCAGATTTATATTCTTTTCTCTTGGATATACCTTTTTTATTATTCTTGGCTGTACAGTTACAGATAACTTTAAAAAAATTAACTAAGGCGATAAAGGCAATCGACTCTGAACTGATCAACAGGGAGTGTACAGATACGTCTAAAGAAGCCTGAGAAACAGGTAGGGAACCTCGAATAAGCTAAGGAAATGGGATGGACTCCCTCAACCCCGGCACCTTGTGCCACATTGAAAGGTGAATAATCAGTCGAACC
>JAOXSA010000324.1 GCA_025800245.1 Amphritea sp.
CTATTACGACGCTGTCATGCCTGCACTGGTCCTGCAGGGGTCGGCCCTTGCGTTAAGAAGCGCGGGCAAAAAGGGCGCACGACTCCAGCTGACCGGATAAGGCAAGATCGAGCTCTGCGACCTGGTGAGGTGCCTGCCTGCCACGCGCGCTAGGAGGTTTGCAATGGCTGGCGGTGAGCTCCCAACCTCAGCTCTGTGCCCGCTGTAACCTACTATTGACTGAAATGGTGACTTGCGGGACTTTGGGTACAGCGAGAGAAATCCAGCAGGTGACTGCCGAGGCCCGTCACGATCCCTGTCACTTCGAGTCTCAAAAACAGCCTGGAGTCCGTCACTGGACCGATGTGGTCTTCATATCCTCAGGCTCATGCGAGCAGGCCAAAGGGCGGCCCGACTGGTGGAATGTTTACTGCGGCCAGTGGTCGTGACGCTCTCACTGGCAAGGTGACTGCAGTGGTTTTGCTTTCCTGGAGAATTTGGAAGTTGAAGAGTAAAGCTATTGGATCGCATGATGCTGAAGTGCAAAGCATCCTAGAGGCCGAAGATCTACCTGAAGCCGTACCAAACTGGACGGCTAGAGGGGGGAGCCGCTGCGGCCCTTTGTGATCCTTCCGAGGCTGAAATGGCCAAAGAGGGTCACGACAGAGGTCGGTCAGCAGCACCTACTGTTGCGACTGCTACTGACTGAACTATTACCACTTCTACGAACTACCTTATTACCACGCTTTCATGGAATCGGTTTCTATTTCTACTGACTGTCTTTCTACCACGCCTTCATGGACCTGCCAGATCTACCTTAGCCATCCAGCTTGGGGCGGTTTGG
>JAOXSA010000337.1 GCA_025800245.1 Amphritea sp.
CATCGGGCCACCTTTGTCATCGGCGCCGCACCAGTCACGTAACCCAAGAGAGTCGAATAATGAGTCGTAAAATGCCATTGTCCGGGGTCCTGTTTATATGGAACCTACGAACAGATCATGAACGTTCTCTGCGGGACGATAAAACAGCCTTATGTGAGAAAGAAAACGCAGGAAATGGCGTACCCTTTTCAAGTTTTCTGACAAAGCAGAAGGCTGCTTTAGCGCCCGCCTTTCAGGGCTTCCAGAGCGATCCGATATCTGTGTTAACAATTTTCGCCGGGCAACCAGCCCGACTGTAATTGTTGTCTTGATCTCGAACCGCTCTGAAAGCCAGAGAGTCGTGCATGATCTGTCCGGAGGTTCCTATTTATCTGTATGGGCTTAATCTGGCGCCCGTCAGGAGAGTGACCATGCATCGATCGGTTACCGCAGGATCCAGATCGACGCATGGTTGTGGAACAGAGGCCGGTATTTACCAGCCAGTGGTTCTTACTTCAGCAGGGCTGAAAGGTTGCTGCGTGCATCATCGCTGATCCACTGCGACCAGGTATCCTGCTGAGTGGTAATGAAATAGACCGCTGTTTCTTCGGAAGACGCTTTGTTCGCTTCCTGCCAGGCCAGCAGTTTGCTCATCTCTGCGTTGGTGAAAGAGATGTTTTTCATCAGCGCCAGTACTTCCGGCTCACGCTCTGCCAGATCTTTAGT
>JAOXSA010000357.1 GCA_025800245.1 Amphritea sp.
ATATCGGTATCCGCGCCCAGACCATTCACAATACGGCCACCTTTTTCCAGTCGCACGGTTACTTCTCCCTGAGAATCAGTACCGCTGGTAATCGCGTTCACAGAATACAGTTCCAGCGATGCCTGAGAATTAACCGTCGCCTCAATCGCTTTAAACGCTGCATCCACCGGACCACTGCCCGAGGCCTCAGAAACGGATTCCTGATCGTCCACTGCCAGAGTGACGCTGGCGACCGGGGTTTCACCGGTTTGCGAGGTGACTGACAGACTGCTCAGCTTGTATTTTTCGTAATGAGATGCGCGGGTATCGCTGACCAGCGCCTGTAGATCTTCATCAAAGATCTCATGTTTCTTGTCCGCCAGGTCCTTGAAACGGGCAAACGCTTCATTCAGTTCAGCGTCAGACTCAAATACGGTGCCCAGCTCTTCCAGACGACTACGGAACGCGCTGCGACCCGAGTGCTTACCCATCACCATCTTGTTGGCATTCCAGCCAACATCCTGCGCGGTCATAATCTC
>JAOXSA010000361.1 GCA_025800245.1 Amphritea sp.
CTCCTGACGGTTCTGGATTTCAATAGAGGCGTTACGGTTGCGACGGGTACGGCGCAGATCGCGGAACTCGTTGATCGCTTCCAGCAGGAAGTAACCGACCATCATGGCGAAGCCGATGATCATGCTGCCGCTCCAGATACCCCGGGGCCAGCGCAGGTTGATACTGACACGGCCGCGATCAATCTCTTTGAGCGCATATTTGCAGGCGAAGTAGCCGAAGATACAGGCGGCGATCATACAGACGATGGAGCCGAAGAAGCGGATCATGCCCACCTTGTCGGGGTCTTTAACCACCAGGCTGACAATGCCGCCGTGAATGTGTTCCCGCTCGCGGGTGGCATAGCCCATCCCCAGAAAGTAGATCCACACGGCCAGTAAAATGGAGGCTTCTTCGATGCCGGTAAAGGGTAGCTCGATGACATACCGCAGAATGACCTGGGTGAACATCAGAATCGCCAGTCCCAATCCAGTGACAACCATCATAAACCGGAAGATCCAGTTCAGAACCCGCTCGAAGCGCATCAGGAAAGTATCAACCCGGTTGTTGGGCTGTTCGGGAATGGCGTGCAAATGCGGCGGCATTGGATGGGTGCTGAGATCGGGATCGTAATCGTAGATCTTGGTCTTACCCACGGACTGCGCCGGGTTAGTATGTTTTTCGTGTTGCATGGTACTGATCCTTGAAGTTGCAGATGAGGGCACCGTTTGGTGCCCTGTCGCTCGCAATCAGCGGATCACTTGATACCGGCGATATCGCGCATCATGGTCATGATTTCAGGACCTACGATACCTTCCATGTACGGCCACTCTTTGGCGTACAGGATCTCTTTCGCTTTCGCCATATCTGTAGGGCTCAGCTCAACCACTTTGACGCCGGAACCGCGGACCTTAGCCAGGAAGCCTTCGTCGATGGATTGTGCCTCATCCCAGATTTTGGCCATAGTGACGTCTGCGGCAGCAACCAGCTTCTCACGCTCACCGGCAGGCAGGTCTTCCAGCCAGGACTTGTTCACCACCCAGAAGGCGTGTTCGAAGTAGTCCTTGGTCAGGATGTAGCTTTCGATCACGTCACGCATCTGCCAGATCTCAACCGATGGTGCAGTACCCCGGGCATCGATAGTACCCAGTTGCAGTGCGGTGTAGAGCTCAGAGAAAGGCATAGGTACTGGTGTGAAGCCGAAGCTCTTATAGCGCTCGATACCGATAGGAATTGCGGGTACACGCATCTTGATACCCTGACCGTCTTCAGGGAAGGTAGTCGGTACTGCTTCGACACCTTTACGCATAGCGATAGAGCCGAAGCCGGTAGGGATAATGCCCAGTACAGCCAGATCCAGGTCGCCCAGAATTTCGTTGTAGATATCAGTCATCTTGCCGTTCGGGCCGTAGACTTCACGGGCTTCTTTCCAGTCCGCAACCACATAGCTTAGCCAGGACAGATCCAGACGTGGATCATACTCAGATGCACCGAAGCTCATAGTCATCGGTACGACGCCTTCCATGCTCTGTTCGAACAGGGATGCCCAGTCACCCAGAGCACCGCCCGGATGATAGTCGACCTCGATGTCCGCGCCATTCTTCTTCAGCTCATCCATAAAGGTGGTGGATGTCAGATGGAAGATATGATCAGACGGATAGGCATGGGCCAGTTGCAGCTCTTCAGCTGCCTGTGCCGATTCAACCGCTGGCATAGCCAGAGTTGCAGCCAGTACACAGGTAGAAAGCAAGGATTTGGCGCGGGTAGTTATTTTCATAGTAACCTCGGGTATTTGTTATTTTTTACAAAGGTCCAGTGCAGGCACTGAAGCTAAATCCTGAAATTGCCGAGTCGGCAGCGGCGAGCCGGGGTTACCGGAGCTGCCGATTGCTCGAGCATTCAATATAAATTTGGCTTTTTCGCAGCCAATAGACCCAACGCCAAACTGAAATGTAGAACCAGGCTGCAGACCAGAAATGGCGGAGGTTTGAAAATGCTGGAGGGGTATTTAGGTCAGGGTTGGTACCAAACAGACAAGCTCTGCTTGTCTGTTTGGTGGCTGGACCGTCACGCAAGCGTGACTCGCTCGACCGCGGCTAAAGCCGCTTGCTAGTGGCTTGAAAAAGCGAAATACATGCGGGGTGTAAAGTAGACTGTAGCGAGGCACGTCCCCGTGCCGATAAGGATGGATTTGTGGCTGGATCGTCGTGAAACACGACTTGCTCGACCGCATTGCAAGCAATGCTCGCTGGTGGCTCGAAAAGGCAAAGAGTCAGGGCATTTCTGATTATGTGGGAGGCGCGCCTTATATGGACCCACCTCTGTTTTGCAAACTATTTTCGACCTTTAAGATGAGTTGCACGCTTATATCCGGCTTCATCAATGGGGTGTACAGCCCCGAGCCATTATGAGATGTGCGCCCATTCTCCTAATCTC
>JAOXSA010000052.1 GCA_025800245.1 Amphritea sp.
GAGTCAAATTTATTGGTATATCATTCAAATCGATATAATTGTTACGCCCATCAGTGATATATATTCGCAGTTCTTTAATTTTGCTAGTATTTACCTTTGTATAAAGAGGCCTGTGTATTGTTTCGTTTATTCGGAATGGATATGAAATTTGCAGATTCGCTGTGCTAAAACGATAGAGAACATCCCCTTGTTTACCAGAAACGGAAGAATCACTTATCAAATTGCAATGGATAAACAAATTATCAACCCCTCTTGTTATGTCGGGAGTCAATGCTCCATATCCTGTGATTGTAATTATTTTATTTTCAAATCCGATCAATTTTGAAAAAAACCCTTCACGGAGGTCTAATTGATAATTATTTTCTAATTGAAGAAACACTTTCACACCCGAACCGACATACTTATCTCCGGGACCGGAACAATGGCCTATGCTGCCGGTCAGGCAGCATAGGATTTCAGCAAACTCGGGATATCAAGAATCAGGGCGATCCGGCCATCACCGGTAATTGTCGCTCCTGACAGCCCCTGCGTACCATGCAGAATCGAGCCAAGCGGTTTAATCACCACCTCTTCCTGCCCCACTAACTGGTCGACAACAAAGGCAACCTGAACCGTTCCCACATTGGCTATAACAACATGCCCCTGCTCAGGCAATGGCTCATTTTCATAGCCATCCACCAGCCAGCGCTTGAGATGGAACAGTGGCAATGCCTTATCCCGGACAATGATAACCTGCTGCCCATCAACCATATTGATCTGAGTAAGATCCAGATTGAAAATCTCATTCACGTTCACCAGTGGCAGCGCAAACGCCTGCTCTTCCAGCAGCACCATCAGCGTTGGCATAATCGCCAGCGTCAGCGGAACCTGAATTTCAATTTTCGATCCCTGGCCAAGATGGGAATCAATATCCAGTTTGCCGTTGAGCTGAGAGATCTTGGTCTTAACCACATCCATGCCGACCCCACGACCAGAAACATCAGAGATCTCTTTCTTGGTCGAGAAACCTGCCGCAAAGATCAGGTTGAAACACTCATGATCACTCAGGCGAGCAGCCGCTTCTGGCTCCAGCATGCCCCGATTAATTGCCAGTTGCCGCAGCTTATCCGGGTCCATACCGGCACCGTCATCTTCGATGATGAGGAGGATATGATCACCTTCTTGCTCCGCAGACAGCAATACATGACCTTCACGGGGCTTACCGTTTGCCTGACGAACGTCCGGCGCTTCAATACCATGATCAATAGCATTTCGCACCAGGTGGATCAGCGGATCGGCCAGCGCTTCAACCAGGTTTTTATCCAGGTCTGTGTCTTCGCCGCGCAGCTCAAGACGCACCTCTTTGTTCAGTTGGCGAGACAGATCCCGGACCAAACGTGGAAAACGCCCAAAAACTTTTTTCACCGGCTGCATGCGGGTTTTCATAACCGACATCTGCAGATCCGCGGTCACCATGTCCAATGAACCAAGCGCCTTGGTCAGATCGCTTTCTTCATTGTCGGCACCCAGGCGAATCAGCCGGTTCCGAACCAGTACCAGCTCACCCACCATGTTCATGATCTGATCCAGCAAACGGGTATCAACACGCACATTGGTTTCCGCAGCAGCTTTCTTCTCTGCCGCTTTCGTTTCGGCTGCATTGCCAGCAGTTTTTTTAGCCGGAGCGGAAGCAGGAGCCACTGCAGCCGGAGGTTCTGGAGCAACTGCAACAGCCGCAGGAGTCGGTGCTGGCGCCGGTGCAGCAGCAGGAGCCGCTGCAAACGCTCCCTCACCTTTTGCCTGCAGATCATCCAGAAGATTTTCAAACTCATCTTCCGTAATCAGATCTGATTCAATCGCAACAGGTGCAGGAGCCTTCGCTGGCGCCGCCTGACCCAGTAGCTGATCAAACTCCTGATCAGCACTAGCAGCTTCAGGTGCAGCAGCAAATGCGCCTTCACCTTTCGCCTGCAGGTCATCCAGCAGGCTTTCAAACTCATCTTCAGTGATCAGATCAGAATCGGTCGCAGGTGCTGGTGCCGCAGCAGGTGCAGCAGCAAAAGCGCCCTCACCTTTAGCCTGCAGATCATCCAGCAGATTCTCGAACTCATCCTCGGTGATCAGATCATCACCGCCAGCAGCAGGTGCCGGCTCATCATTCAGATCTGACACCAGCATATTAAATTCATCACTGGCGTCTGCTGACGCAGTGGCGGTCGGCGCTGCAACTGCAGGCTGTGGAGCCGGAGCTGCAGGAGCGGGTACCGCATCGGCCGATGCACCGGAAGCCATCCGGTTAAGACTGTCAATCAGATACGGATCAGCAGCGTCTGGATAGTCTCCATTGCGAACAGCTTCAAACATCTCATTAACGCTATCCAGTGCCTGCAGCACCAGATCCATCAGCTCGGGAGAAACCTGCAGCGCATCATTACGCAACTGGTCAAACAGGTTCTCTGCACTGTGGCAGCAATCAACCATCGGCTCCAGCTGCAGAAAACCTGCTCCACCTTTTACGGTGTGGAAGCCACGGAAAATAGCATTCAGCAGTTCCCGGTCTGAAGGGTGCTGTTCAAGGTCTACCAGCTGTTCAGACAACTGTTCGAGGATCTCCCCCGCTTCTACCAAGAAGTCTTCCAGAATTTCCTGATCTACATCCAAAGACATGCGATACCCCACTAAAAACCCAGACTGGACAACAGATCGTCAACGTCATCCTGACTGGTTGCCACATCTGCTTTCGAAGCGCCCGCCATCTGCGGCCCTTCTGCCTTCACCTCACCGGAATCAGGCTCTTCGGCCTGTGGCGCAGGTGCCATTTCAATACCACTGACACGGGTAACCCGGGAAGCCAGTTCCATCATGCCGATCAGTTCATCTTCAATGTCGGTTACCAACTGGATAACCCGTTTGATCAACTGCCCGGTGATGTCCTGATACTCCTGCCCCAGCAGAATAGCGGTCAGACATTCTTTAATTTCTTCCAGCGCCCCGGAGTTATGCTCAGCGTAGCCACACGCTTTCTCATAGAGAGCTTCCAGACGCGGATTGCCTTCTTTCAACTGCGCAAACTCGTTGAGCATCTCTTTACGCAGACTAAAGCCCTGCTCCAGATCAGCAACCAGCTGTAGCGAACGATCCACCTGGTCGATGGTTTTGTGCGCATTACTCTCGGTCAGCTCAATAACATAAGAAAGGCGATCACTGGCATCAGATATCGATGCGATATCCTTTTGTGATTCCTGCAATAACTCTGTTGCACTGACATCATCGGTAAAAGAGACGATGGCATTATGCACAGCACGGGTCAGCTGCCCGACTTCCCGATACAGCGCCTCAAAGCGCATCTCGTTCAGCTGCTGAATATTTTGCATCGCCGCATTCATATCGCCGGCCTGCAGCTGCTCAACCAACTGATTGGCCTGTTCCTGAAGCTGGCGTTCGAAAGCGCCGTTATCCTGTACTAATCCAGAACTCATCTTCGGCAGCCTCCTAGCTCTCTATACGTTCAAAGATCTTACCGATCTTTTCTTTCAGTACTGCCGCGGTAAATGGTTTGATTACGTAACCATTCACGCCCGCTTGTGCAGCAGCAATAATCTGCTCACGCTTCGCTTCTGCAGTTACCATGAGAATAGGGATATGACGCAATTCAGGATCGGCCCGAACCGCTTTGAGAAGATCTATGCCGGTCATCTTCGGCATATTCCAGTCGGTTACCAGAAAATCGATACCGCCGGCTTTCAGAATAGGCAACGCTGTAGCGCCATCGTCTGCTTCGACGATGTTGGTAAAACCAAGATCCTTCAGCAGGTTCTTGATAATCCGACGCATGGTTGAGAAATCATCTACGACCAGAATTTTCATGCCTTTATTCAAGACAATCCCTCCTAACAACATACTGTGACGGCGGGCTGGTATCTTGTTAAGGCTATTCCAGCACCTTTACCGCCAATCTTTAAGGCGACTTCGCAATCGCAATGCCGCCTGGCTATGAATCTGACTTACCCGAGATTCACTGACGCCCAGAATCTGACCTATCTCTTTCAGGTTCAGCTCTTCGTCATAGTAGAGAGACAACACCAGCTTTTCCCGCTCTGGCAGCCCCTCAATTTCACGGGCAATGGATTTTACAAAATCTTCCTGTTCATGGTGATCCGATGGGTCCGGATCATCACCGGCAATCGACTCGCCGGGTCCTTCTTCCTGCGGCTCCACCAACTTGTCAAAACTGAACAGTCGACTTTCCGCTGAGTCTTTCAATAATGCATGATATTCGGCCACACTGATATTCAGTTCAGCGGCAACCTCCCCATCTTGGGCATCTCGACCAGTACGACCTTCAACTATCTGAACAGCCTCGGAAACCCTGCGGGCGTTGCGATGCACGGATCTTGGCGTCCAGTCACCGCGACGAACTTCATCTATGATGGCACCGCGAATACGGATACCTGCGTAAGTTTCAAAACTTGCCCCTTTACTCGCATCGTATTTTTTGGCAGCTTCCAGCAGACCAACCATACCGGCCTGAATCAGGTCCTCAAGCACCACCGTCGCTGGCAACCGCGCCATCAGGTGATGAGCAATCCGCTTGACCAGCGCACCATGCTGCTCAACGATCTGCTGACTGGAACTGAACTGAAGCTGATTATACATAGGCCTTTACATTGATCCTGTTTGCCGCCTAAGCGCCTTTTACCAACCGTTCGACAAAAAACTCCAGATGCCCCCGGGGCGTGGAGGAAACCGGCCAGCTATCAACCCTGGTTGCAAGCTGCTTATACGCCAATGCCGCTTTACTGCGAGGAAATGCTTTTAAAACAGCACGTTGCTTCTGCACTCCCTTGCGAACAGACTCATCATAAGGGATTGACCCCAGGTATTGAAGGGTCACATCAAGAAAGCGATCAGTTACTGTCAGTAACTTGTTATACATATTGCGACCCTCCTGCTCGCTGCGCACCATATTGGCCAGCACCCGGAAGCGGGTCATCTTGTAATCCCGGTTCAGTAGTTTCATCAACGCATATGCATCAGTGATAGAGGTTGGCTCATCACAAACCACAACCACCACTTCCTGTGCCGCCTTAACAAAGCTGACTACCGCATCTGAAATACCCGCAGCAGTATCGATTACCAGGATATCGATATCATCATCCAACTCGCTGAACGCATGAATCAGCTCTGAATGCTCATGCACACTCAGCGAGGTCATCTCCTGAGTCCCGGATGCCGCCGGCACGATCCGGACATTCTCATCAACATCAATCAGCAACTCTCGCAGAGAACACTGACCGGAAAGGACATCAGAGATATTCTGCCGGGCCTTAATACCCAGAAGCACGTCCACATTAGCCAGGCCGAGATCAGCATCCATCAATACCACACGATGCCCCATCTCACCCAACGCCAGACTGACATTAACGGATACATTGGTTTTACCCACGCCGCCTTTACCGCCGGTCACTGCGATCACTTTTACAGGACGAGGACTAGCCATGTCTGTCACCAGTGTAAATCAGCAAATCAACTCTCCCAGTGCTCATCTCTTGCCAGCCTCTCCTGCTGATTCGCACTGAAGGCCCGGTGACTGCGACTGGCTTTCTGAGCAGTAATAACCGCCCGACTGACCAGATCACGCTTATGTGCAATGTCGATATCATCAGGCACCCGCTGCCCATCAGTGACGTAACTGACTGTCAGACCATTCTCAACCACCAGATCAAGTGCCTCACCCAGATTACCCGACTCATCCAGCTTACTCAGTACACAACCATTCAGCCCCAATGGCGCATAGGTTTCATAGGCGCTTTCAATCACATGCCGCTGACTGGAACAGGACAGCACCAGCAGTTTTTTCATTCGCACACTGACATCATCCAGCATATCAAGCTGCGCCTGTGTATGTGGCTCATGCGCATTCATACCGGCAGTATCAATCAACACCAGCCGCTTGCTGCGTAAACTGGACAAAACCTCATCCAGACTGTTGTTTTCATCCACCACTCTGACCGGCACATCAAGAATCCGACCAAATGTCAGTAACTGCTCGTGTGCTGCTATCCGGTAGGAGTCGGTTGTCACCAGCGCGACACTGGAACTACCATGCTTCAGCACATATCGGGCAGCCAGCTTACCGATGGTGGTTGTTTTTCCAACGCCGGTAGGACCAACAAAAGCGATCATGCCACCCCGTTCGATGAAGTCCTCACCCATTACCGGCAATGCATCACTGAAACGCGTCAACGCTGAACGCCAGGCATCATCCAGATCATCATGATCTTCAACCACCGCTGACAATTGCCGACTCAGCTGCGGCCCCAAACCGATTCTTTCCAGTCGACGTTCAACTCTGACCGTCGATGAATTGGCTTGCTCATGCCGTGGCTTTGGCTTCGCAGGACGACTAACCGGTTTCGGAGCAACAGGCGCCACAACCTCTTCAAAGGGATCATCCGGAATATCAGACACCGGCGCAGAAACAGGCTGGTTCAGCACCGTCTTCAACGATTCAATTTCATCCTGCAAGGAACGAATAACGGCCTGCTCATCATCCATTCCCGTTGCCACCAGCGGTTCTGTAGCCGGCGGCTGGGTTACTGCTGGCCGGGCCGGCTTCGGCCTCGGCGCTTCTCGCCGCCCCGGATCAAGGGCAGGTCTTGGCTGAGCAGACTCTGGAGCACGAGGAACCGTTCTGCCACGCTGTCGCTGCTTCAGTGTATCCAGAATCTCGCTCAGATCCGCATCATCATCCATTTGACGATTTTTCTGTTTCGGCGCCGCCGGGCCATCCTGAGCGGTGGCAATACGAGCCTGAGCTTTGCGCAACTCATCTGCCAGATTACTGTGAAGTTTATTACTGGCGGCAGCCTGCTCTCTCTTTTCAACAGCACGTTTACGTTGAAACTCCTGCTGCGCAGCCTCGTACTCATGCTCATGGGCGGCTACCACTTCTACCCCACCGGCAACACGATGGTTAGAGACAATAACAGCGTCGGGTCCGATCTCTTCTCGGACCCGCTGCATCGCCTGTCTCATATCCGGGGCAAAAAAGCGTTTAACTTTCATAACCGTCTCTATTCATACGACCGCTCAGATCAAACCTGATTCTGGCCACCCACTGTAGCAATAATGGTAACACGCTTATTTTCAGGAATTTCCTGATAGGACAGCACACTGATCTGATGCTCTCCATAACGCACAAACTTCGCCAATAAAGGCCTGATCGGCGCAGCCACCAGTAAGATGGTTGGCCTGCCGGCAATTTCCTGTTGCTGGGCTACATCTGCCAGGGAGCTTTGCAGCCTTTCCGCCATTCCCGGCTCAATCACCAGCCCCTCACTGGCGCCATCTCCCTGCTGTACAGATCCCAACAGCATCTGTTCCAACTGAGGATCCAGTGTCACAACCGGCAGTTCAGCATCATTACCAATAATGTTCTGAACAATCATTCGCGCCAGCGAAATCCGCACCGCTGCTGTCAGCGCAACCGGATCCTGAGTCCGGGCTATAGCATCTGCCAACGCTTCAGTAATGGTGCGAAAGTCCCGAACCGAAACCTGTTCCATCAACAGATTCTGCAGCACTTTCAACAGTGTACTGACAGAAAGCTTGCCTGGAACCAGTTCTTCTACCAGTTTTGGGGACGTTTTTGCCAGCATATCCAGCAATTTCTGAACTTCATCATGCCCCATCAGCTCGTGGGAGTGTGCCTGAAGGATCTGATTGAGGTGCGTGGCAATGACCGTTCCGGCATCGACTACGGTATATCCCAGCGTTTGCGCCTGCTCTTTCTGACTCTGCTCAACCCAGATAGCATCCAGCCCGAATGCAGGATCCTTCACCTCAATCCCCTTCAGGGTACCGAATACCTGTCCGGGATTAATCGCCAGTTCACGATCGGGATATACTTCCGACTCACCCACTGCCACACCCATGAGAGTAATTCGATAGGCACCCGGCATAAGATCAAGGTTATCCCGAATATGCACCGATGGCACAAGAAAGCCAAGATCCTGTGACAACTTCTTCCGGACCCCTTTGATCCGGCTCAACAACTGCCCACCCTGCAACTTATCCACCATCGGAATCAGGCGATAACCCACTTCGAGACCGATCATATCGACCGGCATTACATCATCCCAATCCAGTTCTTTAATATCCTGATCAGGCTCAGGCTGATCCGGCTGCTCATCCTCTACAGTGGCCTGCTGACTCTCCAGAGCCAGATTACGCTGATAGATAAAGTAAGCACCGACACCGGCAACCGCAGCCAGAGAGAGGAACGCCACATGTGGCATTCCGGGAATAACACCCATAACAAACAGAATACCACCCGCGACAGCCAGGGCTTTAGGCGAACCGAATAGCTGGCCGATAACCTGCTTACCCATGTCCTGAGATGCATTAACCCGGGTCACCATGATCGCAGCAGCTGTCGACAGCAACAGCGAAGGGATCTGAGCCACCAGACCGTCACCAATCGTCAGCAGCGAGTAATAACGCGCTGCCAGCTCGAAAGAAAGGTCATGCTGCAGCATACCAATACCCAGACCACCAAGGATATTAATCACCAGAATCAGAATACCAGCCACGGCATCACCACGAACAAACTTACTGGCACCATCCATAGAGCCGTAAAAGTCCGCTTCCTGTGTAACTTCTGTACGCCGCGCCTTGGCTTCATCCTGGCTGATCAGACCGGCATTCAGGTCCGCATCAATCGCCATCTGCTTACCAGGCATCGCATCAAGGGTAAAACGCGCACTCACCTCTGAGATACGGCCTGCACCCTTGGTAACCACCACAAAGTTGATAATTACAAGGATAAGAAATACAACCAGACCAACAACATAGTTACCACCAATTACCACCTCACCAAAGGCTTCAATCACCTTACCGGCAGCATCACCACCTTCATGACCATAAAGCAGTACCACACGCGTCGAGGCAACGTTCAGCGCCAGCCGCATCAACGTGGCAATAAGGAGGATTGTAGGGAAAACAGCAAAATCCAGTGGCCGCATGGAATAAACAGAAACCAGCAGCACAACGATGGAAAGCGCAATATTGAAGGTAAATAACACATCAAGCAGAAACGGTGGCATCGGCAATGTAACCATTGCCAGAATAACCAGCAACAGGAACGGAATACCAAGATTCCCCCTGCCTAAGCTGCGAAAGTTATCGTAAAGAGCCGCTCTGTCCACGCGTTATCCGTCTGACCTTACCAACACCAAAAGCGTCAAAAAAACATCACTTTTAGCCTGAATAAAAATTTGCTTCAAAATAGCATTAATAGGCAGCCAAAACATCAATTTTTTGACGCCTCACCCCCACAAAGACAATCAATGCAAGAAGCCCGCCAGAAATCAGACAGAACCGGTTATTCATCCCGACGCAGATCGTCCGGAATTTCAAGATCTTCACTCAGCCGCCTCGGCGCAGAAGCCCGAGTCTGTTGATGTCGACGCAGCTGGAAAACATAAGCCAGCACTTCCGCTACCGCCTTGAACAATCCTGCCGGAATTTCGTCATCGACCTCAGTTGAATGATAGATCGCTCGCGCCAACGCTGGAGAGGAAAGAATCGGAATATCATGCTCATCCGCAATTTCACGGATTTTCAACGCAACAAAGTCCGCGCCTTTAGCGATCATTACCGGCGCCCCTCCCGCACCCTGATCATATTTCAGAGCAACAGAATAGTGTGTCGGGTTAGTAATAACGACGTCAGCATCAGGCACGGCTGACATCATTTTACGCTGAGAAATCTCACGCTGAAGCTGCCGAATTCTCCCCTTCACCTCCGGCTTACCTTCGGTATTCTTCATTTCATCCTTGACTTCCTGAAGGGTCATTTTCAGCTTCTTGGTATAATCGTAAATCTGAAAAGGCACATCAACGAGCGCAATCAGAATCATGGTCGAGCTCATGATAAGGAACGCCCAGATCACCAGCTCGGTTGCCGCAGACATTGCCGGCACAATGTCCTGAGCCCCCAGGGCAAACAACACCTCCTTAGAAGAGATCAGAATCACAAAAGATAACGAACCGACTACAAGGAATTTCGCCAACGCCTTGAACAACTCAAGCAAAGCCTTCGCCGAGAACATTCGTTTCAGCCCTGCCAGCGGATCAAGGCGGCTGAACTTAGGCGCCATCGCCTTCAGACTCATATTCCAGCCACCCAGAGCAATAGGCCCGGCAATGGCCGCCACCATCATCACGGCAAAGAAACCCATTACTGCGTAAAGCGACTCAGCCAACGAATGCCCAAGATGAACAAACATCATCGCCGGATCAAACGCTGCCTGGCGATCAACATTCAGGTTATAAGCCATCATACCGGCCATTTTATCAGCCACAACTCTGCCAAAAACCAGCGCTGCTGCGGCCGCTGCCAGAAGCAATACCGTCGTTCCCAGCTCTTTAGAGCGGGCAATATCGCCTTTTTCCCGCGCCTCCTTAAGACGCTTGGCCGTGGGTTCTTCAGTTTTTTCCTGACCACTATCTTCAGCCATCGCTAAAGACCTCCTGTTCCGAGCACATGATCAAGGTAATCAAACGCCAGCATCACGAAACGCTGATACTGCCCCATAAACCCCTGTAAACTTACCCAGGTAATCAGTAATCCCATCATCATAGTAAATGGAAAACCGATGGCAAAAATATTCAGCTGCGGTGCGGCTTTCGTCATCACGCCAAAAGCAAAGTTTATCACCAGCAACGCCGTGATCGCTGGCAATGCCATCAGCAGAGCACTGGACACCATCCAGGTTCCCGCCTTCGCTACTTCCAGAAATCCGGAAACCGGCAACCCACCATCCATAACAGGCAATACAGAAAAGCTACGGGCCAGCGCCTCTAACAGCACCAGATGCCCATTAAAAGCAAGAAACAGCAGCATCACCATCATCAGATAAAACTGTGACAGCACCACCACCGATACACCGTTTGCCGGATCACTGACCGAAGCGAAGCCAAGACCCATTTGTGAGGAGATAATCTGACCGCCCAGCGTAAAAATCTGAAACATCACCTGGATGATAAATGCCATTGCAGTACCGATCAGGATCTGCTGAGCAACAAGAATATAGGTTTGGAGAGATAAGCCATTCAACACCGGCATTTCCGGCAGAACCGGCAATAATACAACCGTCATAGCCAGCGCCAGCCCCAACCGGATGCGCATTGCAACCAACTGCGTTCCAATCATCGGCACAACCATGAGAAATGAAGCGATACGAAAGAAAGGCAGCAGAAACTTAGCCACCCATTGCTCCAGCTGTAGCGCAGTCAGCTCAAGCATATTTCACCCCGGACAAACACAAGATCACCCTACCCCAGAAACAATGGAATACTGGCAAAAATAAAGCTGAAGTGATCCATAAAGCGGGTCAGAATCCAGGGCCCGGCCCACATAATGGTCAGAAGGGTCACAAGCAAACGCGGCAAAAAACTCAACGTCTGCTCGTTAATCTGGGTCGCAGCCTGAAACATCGATACAATCAGACCCACAGTCAGTGACGGCATTACTATGACCGCCACCAGCACAACAATCAGGAATAGCGCTTCACCGAACAGATCGAGAACCATCTCAGGGGTCATTACTCTCCTCCTTCAGTGCTTACTGAATAGCAGCGTCAGATAACAAAGCTACCCGCCAGGGTCCCAATCACCATTGCCCAGCCGTCTACCAACACAAACAGCATTATCTTAAAGGGTAGTGAGATAATTACGGGCGACAGCATCATCATACCCATCGCCATCAATACACTGGCAACCACCAGGTCAATAACCAGAAACGGAATAAACAGCATAAAACCGATCTGAAATGCTGTTTTCAGCTCACTGGTCACAAAAGCCGGCACCAGGACGGTGAAAGGAATATCCTCCGGCGTCTCAACAGCAGGCGTCCGGGAAATATTCATAAACAGATTAAGATCGTTTTCGCGGGTTTGCGCCAGCATAAACCCTCTGAACGGGACACTGGCAGCCTGCACCGCTTCAATCGAGGTCATCTGCTCATTGAGATAAGGCTGCACCGCCTGCTCGTTCACCCTGTCCAACACAGGAGACATAATAAACAACGTCAGAAACAGAGCCAGCCCCAACAGTATCTGAGTAGAAGGCGTCTGCTGCAACCCCAATGCCTGCCGCAGAATAGCAAATACAATAATGATCCGGGCAAACGAGGTCATCATCATCATTATCGCTGGGAGGAACGTCAGCAGCGTCATCAACCCGAGAATCTGCAGTGTGACACTGTAATCAGCAGAACCATCAGGATTGGTAGTCAACCGGACAGCAGGGATTCCGACATCCGCCGCCAGTGAGGGCGTTGCCACCAGCGACAGAATCAGCGCAGGAAAACCAAGCCGAAGAACAGTCTTAAGCATATGGATCACCGACCATCCTTCCTTTGCATCACCTGTTGCAGTCGCATCGCAAACTCTCCAGCAGGACTGCCGGGCTGAATTAACGGTTTCTCATAACTCTCTATGTGACTGACACGCCCGGGGGCTACTCCCAGCAACACCTGTTTATCACCAACCTGAACCAGAACCAGTTTTTCCCGCGCACTCAGGGGCAGCGATGCAACCACCTGCATAGCCCGATGCTGCCCTTGTAAGCCAGTAAAGCGCCTCAGCAACCAGGCCAGCAATAAAATCAACCCAACAACCAGCAGCAACCCCATTAGCATCTGCATGATCGAGCCCGTGCTGACAGGATCAATATTCACCGGTGCCGGGGCAGGCATAGGTTTTACCGCTATATCAGGGTCTTCAGACGACCAGGCCCGAGCACTGAACAGCCCACCCAGCAGTACCATCGCGGAGCCAGCACAGCGCAATGGCATTATCTCAGTTTCTCGATGCGTTCTTGCGGACTGATAACGTCAGTGAGGCGGATACCGTAACGGTCGTTTACGACCACCACTTCCCCATGCGCAACCAACGTACCATTCACCATCACATCCAGTGGTTCACCAGCAACCCGGTCCAACTCGACTACTGAGCCCTGATTCAACTGCAGCAGATTGCGGATTGCGATATCAGTACGGCCAACCTCAAGGGTCAGCTTGACCGGTATATCTAGAATGACATCAAGACTCGGGTTATCCAGAGGCTGAGCAGTATCACTCAACTCATCCAACTCAACAGCCTGACCTGCACTGGCCTGAGCCTGCTCAGCCATGGCTGCACCCCAGTCGTCATCGGCACCGGACTCTGACTGGGACTGTTCCGCCATGGCAGCACCCCATTCATCCGCCATCGCGTCCTGATCTACATTATTCTCTTCATCACTCATCAGTATTTACGCTCTGCCAATAGATTAATCATTAAAAATACGCTCAACTACTTTCACTGCAAGATTTCCTCTGGAAGTCCCCAGTTTACAGCTGAACACAGGCACACGACCGGCCTGCAAATTCAAGGTATCAGAGATATCCACCGGAATCACATCCCCGGCTTCCAGCTCCAGCACATCACGCAGTTTCATCTGTCGCTCAGCAACCACAAGATCCAGCCCCATCGGCGATGTCAGAACATCCTTCTGCAGAGAAGACAACCAATGCTCATCCATCTCTTCTTCTGCAGGCTTGTAACCGGAAATAAGCACATCCCGGATCGGCTCCAGCATGGAATAAGGCATTGTCACATGGAACTCACCCGAACCACCATCCAGGTCAACCTGAAAAGTACTGACGACAACAACCTCTGAAGGATTGATTACATTCGCCATAGCAGGATTCACTTCATGACCGCTGATATCAAATTTCAGCGGCATTACGGGCTGCCAGGACTCTTCCAGATCGCCGAAGAACTGCTCAATCACTTTATTGATCAGCCGGATCTCCGTAGGCGTAAACTCACGCCCTTCAATCTTGGCATGACGGCCATCACCACCAAAGAAATTATCTACCAGTTTGAATACCAACTTGGCATCCATCACCAATAAGGCAGTTCCGCGGAGAGGATGCACTCTGAGCAGGTTAATACTGGTTGGTACGTAGAGGGTATGGATATAGTCGCCGTATTTCATAATCTGCACACCGCCAACAGAGACATCGGCGTTATTACGCAGCAGATTAAAAAGACTTATTCGGGTATGTCGGGCGAAACGCTCATTGATCATTTCGAGCGTAGGCATCCGGCCACGAACAATCCGCTCATGGCTGGCAAGGTCATAAGGGCGGACTTCACCCTCTTCTACCGCTGCTTCGTCCTCAGTTTCTACATCACCATCATCGACGCCATGCAACAGCGCATCGATTTCATCCTGAGAAAGAAGATCTTTAACCGTCATATCTGTATCCGTTACTGCATGATAAAACCGGTAAACAGCACTTTTTCAATGCCAGGCTTACCAATTTTTTCCTGCAGAATGGTCTGAATTTCCTGCTCAGCCGCCTTCTGCAGCAACAGTTTTCCCTCAGTGGTTCGCAGATGTTCGAACGACTGACTAGATAGCATCCGGTTAAGATTAGAAACGATTCTAGGCATATGTTTAGTCAACGCCGCAACTACTTCATCATCACGGGTTTTCGTTTCCACATACGCCTGCAGGTAGTGAGTCTTACCATCCTTACTCGGCACGACCACTGTAAAATAGGGATTTCCTTCAAGGGTACGGATTTTAGTATACAACGCCCGGGCAGGAGTAGCCGGCTTAGCCTCAACTTCCTCAGCCTCGCTGTCACCGCCCATCAGGAACATCATCCCTCCCACGGCACCACCAATACCAATCAGCAGAGTCACCACTATAATCAGGATAAGTTTCATCTTACCTGATTTTTTACCGCCCTCAGCACCGCCTTCTACTGCATCTGCATTTTCTTCAGCCATCGCTATCTCTCACCGACCGGACACCAGCGAACCGGCGTCAGGGATAGTTATAAATACCTGAAGCTTAATATAACATACTGATTAGGCTGCGGAACTACCTACCGGACCAAACACATCCCGGTTTTAATCAGGCGTAGTAGTCAACCAATGACATCGCCTGCCCCTCTGCTACATCAGCACTTTCCTGCTCAGCCACAGCTCCAGAACCCGCCACCTGCGCATTCCCATACCCTGAGCCGGACTCCCCGTCAGATTGCTGACCGCTGCTCTGGTCCTCTACAGACGAGTCTGCCAGAGACATCCCCTGCTCCTCAAACATCTCCCTCAGACGCGGCATCCCCTGCTCCAGTGCATCTTTCACTGCAGCATGCGGCGTAGCAAAGACAACACTGACCTGTTCATTCTTAACCTGCAATTTAACCTGCAGACTACCCAGCTCTGGAGGATCTAACTGAATCTCGGCAAACCGCCCATTTTGAGAGGACAACAGCATTACACGCTCATTTACAGCCTGATTCCAGGCAGGCACACCGGGCTTCAGTCCGTTAGGCATGATCATCTGCTGGGTTTCAGCGACAGATTTTGAAGACTTATTGGCCATTGCCAGTGTTTCTGCAAAACCCGCCAATGATTTTTCTGCCGTACTTATATCAGTTTTAGCAGAATTAGCAGCATCACTCACTAGAGAAGCTGCCAGCTCACGCCCCCGCAACTCCCCTCCTGACTCGGCACGAACCATCTCCGACAATGGACCTGCCGATGGGACCGGACGCGCGGTCTCAGCCTTCACCTCACCAACCACTTGTGCAGTTTCGCGATTGATTGGCTGCGCCTGCACTGACTTTTCAGAAGCCACGGCACTCCGCTCCCCCTCCACAACCACTGGCTTAATCTGATCCCTCAACTTATCAGCAACAGCCTGCAGAACACCTGGAGATTGTGCAGCAACAGCAGAATCACTCCTGATAACCGCCTGAGAGTCGTCAGCAGCAGACTGCACAGCAGCCTGATCCTTCTGCTCCAACTGATTGACAAAATCAGCATCCGGAACAACACGCTCGACTACCGCATCCGACTCTACCGCTGGCCTGGATTGCGCTTCAGCCAACCGCATTCGACCATCAGCAGCAACCTGCTCCGGAGCCCGGGCCTGCCCCGCCCCTTTGACATCAGCATTAACACTACCCGCAGAAGTCAGGGGCTGCTGCTCCCGACTGCCAGCACTATGATCAATCTTTACAGACTCAGTTTTTTCAGTAGCAAGCGAAGCTCGCAACTCTGCCAGACGCTCCTCTCCGGACGACTGCTGGGAACGTTGCCCCGGCCTTCCTGACGCTTCAACAGCAGCAATTTTTTCATCAGCTACAGAAAGCACAGACTGACCATAGCCTGCGGCCTGAGCCTGACGTTCTGCAAGAACATCGGCATCACCTCGATGCCCTGCAGCAGCCACAGTTACAGACGCTGACTGACCAGAATCAACACTCTGGGCAACCTGTTGACCACGCCCTTCAACAGCTGCAGACACTGACTCAGATACCTGTGTCGCCGCACTCGCGGCAGAAGCCTCCTCAGCGGTACCGTTCCGATA
The DNA here is from genome assembly GCA_025800245.1 of Amphritea sp. GTDB lineage: Bacteria > Pseudomonadota > Gammaproteobacteria > Pseudomonadales > Balneatricaceae > Amphritea. The sequence goes on from JAOXSA010000052.1 coordinate 16,422, forward strand.
CTGCTGCAAGACGCTACCCACCGCCACTGAAATATCAGCTTTACGATACTCACCGATCTGCTCAGGCGTTACACCGATATCGGGTCGGGCAGTGATACCCGTAGCATCCGCCGACTCCGCTGCCCCCCCTGCCGAACCTTCCGCAGATACCGACTCCTGAGACGGCAAGTTCTCACCGTCCTGCGGCACAGAATTACCTGCATCAACCGACTGACCCGTTGCCGCTTTCGCGATCATCACATCAAAAGAAGCGTCCACTCCAGTACCTGTGGATGGCGCCGCAGCACCTGTAGCGACAGGCGACCCAAGATCAAGCAGTGAACCCGCTCCATTCAGAGCGGCGACAGATTGATTCATACTGCACTCCCCGGCAGATAATTAACTAACCGGATGAATGCATGAATAGTGCCAGAATTATGAAAGCACGCTAAATAAGAAGCACGCGAAGAGGAAAGCAGGCAGGCTGACCACTGATCAGATGAAAGGAGGGCGGATAAGCTGAGAGCGCTCATCCAGGACTTTTTGCTGTTGTTTTTCCTGCTGGACCTGCTCTTCAGTCTTTGCCTTTTCGACCAGAGAGCCCATCGCTTTATGGCGACCATAGGCAGCCTGCCAGTGCTCACGGGCACGCTCAAGCTGCGCCTTATCCATCAGAATAGCCCGGCGTTGTTGCTCGATTGCCGCCTGCAGCTTCTGCATAAACGCCTGATGGTTCTGAATCTGCCCCAGAGAAACACCGGAAGCCCCGGCGGTATAAAAGCCATTTACGTATTCGTTATAGTAATTCTGCAACTGTTCAAGAGTCTGCTCCCCCTGACTGACACGCCCCTGCGCTTCACCGAGAATCTTATCCGCCTCTTGCTTGCGCCGCTCAGCAAGATCCAGCACAACCTGCAACCGCTTGGAACGCTTCACGATACTTCAGCTCCTGGCTGCTGAGCCGGACTCAGTGTCATCGCCAGATCCGTCAGGCTTTGCTGAAACGGAAATGATTCCTGCAACCCCTGCTGCAGAAAAGCATTCATCAGCGGCATACGCTCAATGGCAAAATCGGTTTCTGCATCACTGCCGCGCATATAAGCACCCACTGAGATCAGATCACTGTTTTGCTGATATTTAGAATAGATCTGCTTGAACCCCATCGCCGCCTGCAGGTGCTCAGGAGAAACTATCTGAGGCATGGCACGACTGATCGACTGCTCAATATCAATTGCAGGATAATGCCCCCGCTCCGCAAGATTTCGCGATAAGACAATATGCCCATCAAGAATTGCCCGCGCAGAGTCTGCAATAGGATCCTGCTGATCATCACCTTCCGTCAGCACCGTATAGAACGCTGTGACAGAACCACCGCCATGATCACCATTACCAGCACGTTCAACCAGTTTTGGCAGTTTGGCAAATACTGACGGCGGATAACCCTTTGTTGCCGGAGGCTCTCCGACTGCCAAAGCAATTTCCCGCTGCGCCTGTGCATAACGGGTCAGAGAATCCATCAGTAAGAGAACATTCTTACCCTGCTCACGAAAATACTCAGCAAGCCGGGTCGACAGCTGCGCTGCACGAAGCCGCATCAATGGCGACTCATCCGCCGGCGAGGCAACAACCACAGAACGAGCCAATCCCTCAGCACCAAGACTGTGATCAATAAATTCCTTTACCTCACGCCCCCGCTCACCGATCAGCCCGACGATAATGATCTCCGCCTCAGTAAAACGAGTCATCATCCCTAATAACACACTCTTACCAACACCGGAACCGGCAAACAGACCAATACGCTGCCCTCGTCCTACACTCAGCAACGCGTTAATAGAACGAATACCTACATCCAGCGTCTGCGAGATTGGCTTACGACTGAGAGGGTTGATCGAAGGCCCCTGCAAAGTGGTTTTTTGCGGACAACCTAGCGGACCCAGGCCATCCAGAGGCTTCCCGACACCGTTAATAACCCGCCCCAGTAGCTCAAAGCCAACTTCAACCTCGTTCCCCCCCACCATCGGGCTTACCCGGGCACCAGGAGACAACCCTTCTATCAGGTCGATCGGCATAAGATAGATACGATCACCGGAAAAGCCGACCACCTCGGCCTCAACAGGCTCACCCTGATCAGGATAAATGAGGCAGTAATCACCCATTGAAGCTTTAATACCAACTGCCTCGAGCGTGAGGCCGATCAGACGGGTAATCTGCCCCTGAGCCATTGGCGCGGGTAGAGAATAGGATAGGTTTTTAAGCCCCTTTAGCCGATTGGCGAGGCGATTACTCATGGAGAGAACCCGGCTCATTGCCGGCATCTGACTCCACACCGGACTGCTCACAGAGAGCATAGCGCAACTGACTGGTCGCAGCCGCTAAACGCTGTTCCATCGTATGATCGATAACAGTATTACTGGCTTCAACCTTGCAACCGCCACGCTGAATATCGACATTATCCAGAAGCTGCCAGTTTTCATTGACCGCCACCAGAGGCTCAACCACACTGAGATCTTCCGGATTTACCTGAATCAGCACATTCCCAGCATGCTGAGGTAATTGAGAGATGCATTCCTGCACTACCTGAAGCACAGTCTCAGGACTGCTCTGCAATTCATTTGCAACCACAGCCTGACCAAACTCCAGCACCAGATCGACAACCAACTGCTCCACTTGCTGATCAATCTGCCGCAAAGGCACACTGAGCTGTTCCAGCGCCGACTGCAGCAATTGCATCCGGCTTTCAATCTCATTCTGCGCAGCAGCAAGCCCTTCTTCACGACCGGCCTGACGCCCCTCTTCAAGCCCCTTAGCAAGACCATCTTCACGCCCTTGCTGAAGACCTTCCTGGTAGGCGTCCTCACGAATTTTTTCCAGCTCACTCAGAGTCAGCTTCTGAGCAACAATCTCTTCTTCGACAAACTGCTCTTCCGGGGCCTCCGGCTTCTGCTCCAGCGCCACGGTATGCTGCCCCTTAACCACAGGCAACGTCCATAGCGCAGCAGCTCGGGCATCTTCCGCCCGAATCCGGATCTGAGACTTATCGATCGCCTTCATCATGATCAAAGCATCTCTTCACCGCCGGCGCCCAGCATAATTTCACCTTCATCCGCCAGACGACGCGCCACACCCAATACTTCTTTCTGGGCATCTTCCACTTCACTCACACGTACCGGACCTTTCGCCTCCAGATCATCCCTTAGCAGCTCAGCAGCTCGTTTGGACATATTGCGGAAAACCTTCTCCTGCAAGGCCACATCAGCCCCTTTCAACGCAATGACCAGCACATCAGTACTGATTTCACGCAAAATAACCTGAATACCCATATCGTCCACATCGATCAGGTTATCAAATACAAACATCAACTCAGAGATCTGATCCACCAGCGCTTCATCACTTTCACGCATCATGTCCATCAGTTCCTGCTCAACATTACTGTCGATAAAGTTCATGATCTCGGCGGTCGCTTTCAGACCTCCCAGCGATGCAGACTGACTGCTGGCACCGGCAAACTGGGATTCAAGAATATCGTTCAGCTCCTGCAGTGCAGCAGGCTGAATCTGATCCAGCGAGGTAATACGCATAATGATTTCAAGACGGACATTCTCATCAAAACGCTGCAACACTGCCGCGCCCTGATCCGGCTCAAGGAATGCCACCACAACCGCCTGAATCTGCGGGTGCTCGTAACGAATAATCTCTGCAACCTGACGGGGATCCATCCATTTAAGACTTTCAAGACCATTGGTATTGGTAGTCATCAGAATCCGGTCGATCAGCGTCTGGGCCTTTTCCGACCCAAGTGCCTGCCCCAGCATTTCCTTGATGTAAACATCATTATTGATACCGATACTGGTCTGATCAGAGATCGCCTCCATAAAATCAGACATAACTGATTCCACGGCAGACTGCGGAATATTATCCAGCTTGCTCATCGTCAGACCAAGCTGCTGAACTTCTTTCTGCCCCAGATAACGCAACACCTCAGCGGCATCAGTCTCACCCAGCGAAATAAGCAGAATCGCTGCTTTTTCAATACTGGTAAGATCCATTGCCGGCGCATCATTCGTCTGATCATTCATGCTCTATCACCCACTGCCTGATTGCCTGCGCCACCTTGGCAGGGTCCTCCGCCACCATACTGCGAATCGCATTCAGCTGGTACTCGTAAGTCTCATTTGGCGTTGGCGCCAGAGCATTATCAATACCACTGAAAGTAACCTGATCGGCCGATATACCATTCATATCCAGCGATTCAAGCTCGGTCTTAATATCTTCAACCGGCTTATCCGATTTTGCTGCTTCTTCACGCAAAGCGGCAGCCTGAGCCAGGTTTTTCATCGTTGGACGTAACAAACCAAACACCAACAACAGCACAAACAGGCCTGCCAGTATCTGTTTCGCCAGATCATGAATCCACTCCTGCTGCCAGATAGGAATCTCTACCTCTTCAACCAATTCAGGTGCAGCAAATGGCGAGTTAATAACGCTGACGCTATCACCCCGCAGCGCAGAAAATCCCACCGCATCTTTTACCAGTATAGTCAGTCGATCCAACTCATTCTGAGCCCAGGCAGTCCGTACCGGATCACCACTTTCAGCGGCCGCGGTAACCAGATCATCCACTACCACGGCGACAGACAGGCGGCGAATCTGTCCCATCTGATGCTTGGTATAACTAATAGAACGGTCCAGCTCAAAGTTACGGGTTGCCTGAGAGCGGGCACTTCTCGGACCACCAGAGCGCTCAACCACTCCTTCACCATCCACAGGTAAACCCTCAGGAGTCGTCTCTGGCACAGAGCTCGCGCCCGGCGGCTGGTTGGACAACGCCCCGGGCACACCAGCAGCCTTTTCCTGACCGGTAGTACTTTCATCCAGTGTCTGCTCACTGCGAAGCGCTGGCAGATCCGGGTTATAGATCTCGTCAGTTTGTTCAACCGCAGTAAAGTCTATATCAGCGGATACTTCAGCCCGGTAGTTACCGATCCCCAGTACCGGCTGCAGAATACTGTTAACCCGATTGACCAGGGTTTC
>JAOXSA010000409.1 GCA_025800245.1 Amphritea sp.
CAGACGAGTTCGAGCGGATCTGGAACCTGATCCAACGCTATATGGATACCAGCCAGCCGATGTCCGATGTCCCGGAACTGGAACCCGCCAGAGCCAAAGACCCAACCACTGCCGCGTGGGATGCTAAAAACAACCGTCAACCTGATTACTGGTTCTCAATGGATGATGACGAGTTTGAAGAGGCGCTGCTTGAACTACAAGCCGAGCAACGCTTTATGCCGAGCCAAGGCCCAGAGATCGACCTGTTTAATGGTGGCACCCAAGCCTGATAAAAGTCTCTGAATTCATCGGGCTCCTTCTCGCCACTAGGGAACCTACGAATAAGTCCCGCCTTCTAATTCATTCTGACGATCAAGCTACATTTACGGCTTAATCGCGCGATTATTGGTCGTTTCTTACAGTCTGTATGCTGATTTGTCAGCATACAGGCGGACTTGTCCTACGCTCGCAGCATCTGATCCACGCGCACGACATTCGCTAAGGCGAACAGCATGGCCAGTTTGCTGTCGTTCTTCATCAATCCGCGATAACGAGCCTTAGTAAAGCCAAACTGGCACTTGATGATTCGGAACGGATGCTCAACCTTGGCACGGATACTGGCTTTCAGGTACTCGGTCTTCAATGGGA
>JAOXSA010000055.1 GCA_025800245.1 Amphritea sp.
CACAATATACATGGATACTTCGGTAAACATCCCTACCCACCTTATTCTTCAGTATCCGAAATCGATATTTCGGCGTCCAGACTATGTGATATTGACAGCGCCAGTAGACATGCGATGCTTGCTCATACTTACTCATGTTAGTTTCCTCACGACTTCGCTAAAAATCGCTGCGGCTTCTAACATGGGTAGGTATTCGGGCAAAGCCCAAATTGCTGATAACCACCTACTGAAGTAGGTGGTTTAGGGCTGAAAATTAAAAAAGCCGACATATGTCGGCTTTTTAGTGTCACAGTAACAGCAGCAAACTACTTTCCTGCCAGACTGAATTGGTCGGCACTCAACGGCGCGGTAGCAAAGCGCTGGTGAAACGCTTCAATTAGTTGCCTCGGCCGCTCCGGAAGGCCTGTTTCAAGATAGGCAAAGATCTGTTGCTGAACATTCTCTTTAAACGCCGGGCTGGCACCAATATCACTGCCCAGATTGTCCGCACTGAAGTGAAACCGGTGACCGGCAGCCTGAGATAACATCCATTCCAGCGCCTGCGGCTTAATTTCTACCTGTTCGAACTCAGCCTGTTCTGCAGCTGTACGGCCGTCCGGTTTATACCAATAACCAAAATCCACCAGCTTACGTCGCTCAGAGCCTGCAATACACCAGTGACTGATCTCATGCAGCGCACTGGCAAAAAAGCCGTGGGCAAAGATCACCCGATGATGGGCATGCTGGTCATCGGCTGGCAGATAGATAGGTTCATCATCTCCTCGTACCAGCACAGTATTCAACGCTGTCTGAAATAAGCCGTTAAAAACATCGATCAGGGCTTCAGGGGTACGTTCTGTTGTCACACTGGCCGTCATTGTTGGTACTTCACCCAGGTATCACGGTTGAGCCACCAGCTGTCTCCTGTGTTCTGGTCGATCCGTGCCGCAACATAGCCCTTTACATCCCCATTAGCGCGTAACAACTGGATCTCATAGGATGAAATAGAAGGTGGCTGTTCTTCTGCCAGTGCCTGCCAGCTTCCGTTCGCTGAAATCCAGCTTTCGCCGGAAAAGCGGTTATAACGAATCAGTACCCACTGCCCTTTGGCGGTATAGCAGGTTGCCAGCTGGAAAGGATTTCCGCCGCCTAATTCCGGTGCTATCTGTTGTAGCTCCATCAGCTGCTGATCCAGTCGTTGCATCAGCTCAGAAACATTGCCACGGGTCGATAATGCGGCCTCGCTTTCCTGCTGCCCCGGCATCTGTGCCGATGCACGCTTCACTTCCTGAGCCAGTAACTGAAACTGTGTCAGCAATAACTGAACCCGCTCAGCCACCGCAGTATTCTGTATTTTCAGTTCCATGAACTGTTCCTGCATCAGCGTGATACGGCCGTTGAGTTTTTCAAACTCCAGCATCTGTTCGTCACTGACTGCAGCAACATCCGCAGGCTGCACCGCAGCAACCTGTGGTTGCGGTTCTGCAGGCTGCACATTGGCTGCATTACACCCGGACAGCGCCATCAGACACCCTGCCCCGAGCAGATAGAATCGCTTCACATCGACCTCCTGTTTTCTGGCAGACATTCTAACCAAAGTGCTGTGGGAGTAGAACCGCTGAACATCAATACATCCTGTGGTTCACCTTTTGCAGCTGCCATAAATATAAATCAACCTTCTAATAAAGTGGCTTTGCTTTGTATCCCTGTAAGGCGGCATTACCTTCGTTCTTACTCCGAAGTACATTTCTGGCACAGACTTTATATCCCCTCTGTGCAGCCGAGCATGGCATGCCCCCTTGGGTACCAGATTTAATAATGGATCAGAGGGGCAAACTGTCTGAGGCGCTCTTTGCCGAGTTTTTATAGCCGCAAGCGGCTACCCTTCGGGCCAGCTAAAGCTGTTCAAGCAGAGCTTGTGCCACTCCCATTATCAAATCTGGCGCACAGGGAAGTCGGCTTGCCGACCAAACAGCGGGGCGGCCTTTAGGTTGTCAGGACTTTTGGCCGCGCAAAAGTCCTGACTCGCCCACAGGCGAAACCACTTCCTGAACGTAAAACAAAGCACTGAAATTACTTTTCAGGCAGAGCCTCGACTGAACGATCACCACCTCTATGGAGGGGGCTCAGGGCTGAAAACCAAAAAACGGGGCTATAAGCCCCGTTTTGTTTTCAGCATAAAGATCAGCTGTATTCTGTCAGTCCTGGATTACCAGCAACGTTCTTCAGTTTGGGTGTATTCAGTTTATCGATACTGGCGACTTTGCGGTCCCGCAGGTAATCACCGACCACATCCCAGATATCCGCGCCTTCAGAGCGAGCCCCGACGGTTGCCCAGCCAGATACTTTGTAGCTCTTACTGGCATCAATTTTCTCACCGTTATCCAGCGTCATCTCAGTGATACGCTGACCGATCGGTTTGGTAGGGTCGCAGACATAGTCAAAACCACCGACACGTACCATATCCCCACCAGACTGCAGATAAGGATCCGGATTAAACAGGTTATCGGCGACATCTTCGAGAATCAGTTTCAATTCTGAACCTTTCATCTCCCGGACGTAGGTTTCAGGATAGGTCAGGCAGGTCTGATCAAGGACATGTTCCATGGTCACAGTCTGGCCTTTCAGGACCGTTGTCCCCCAACGGAAACCCGGTGACAGTGAAACCTGTGCGTCATTCACTTTACGCAGCGCATCGCAGATCACCTGATCGAAAGTACCGTTGAAGTTACCCCGCCGGAACATCAGCTCATCCGCGACAGCCAGCTCTTCATTCAACCAGGCCATATGCGGCGCACGGATATCATCAATCAGCTTAGCCATCTGCGGATCAGCCGGAAGCAGATCAGAGAATACCGGTAGCAAACGGTAGCGGAAATCATGCACTTTACCACCACGCACATCCAGGTCCATTACCCCGACAAACTTACCGTTTGAGCCAACGTTACAGACCAGTGTTTTACCGCCGTTGTTCTTCACGATTGTAGGAGCAGGCATACCGTCATGGGTATGACCACCGAGAATGACATCAACACCGCTGACCCGGCGGGCCATCTCGAGATCGACATCCATACCGTTATGAGAGATCACCACAACAGCATCGACCCCTTCGTTCTCACGGATCTCGTCCACCAGTTCCTGCAGGTTTTCATCGTAGATATCGAAGGTCCAGTCAGGTATGAATCGTGCCGGGTTCGCAATTTTGGTCCGCGGGAAACATTGACCGATCACGGCGATCCGGGCACCGCCCATCTCTCGAATTGTATACGGTTTGAATACCCGACCACTGTCTTCATCGAATATGTATTCATCAGCACCTTCAAACAGCGCGTCTTCAGTAATGAAAACATTCTGGGCCAGGAATTCGCCATTAAAGGCCTCGATGTTCTTCAGCACCTCTTCCTGGTGATAGGTAAACTCCCAGTGCCCGGTCATGATATCCACGCCCAGGTCATTGGTCGCCTGCACCATATCCATACCGCGGGTTTTATAAGAAGTGCCCGAGCCCTGCCAGGTATCACCACCGTCGAGCAGCAGTGTCTTTTCCCGGCCGTAGCTATCCCGGAGACGGTTCACCAGTGTCTTGATATGGGCAAAGCCGCCCACTTTCCCGTACTTCCCGGCGGCACTCTCATAATTCAGGCAGGAGAAAGCATGAGCTTCCAGAGTATTGGGCTGAATACCGAAGTGTTGTAGCAGTTTATCGCCAACCAGATGCGGAGCCTGGCCATAAGCATTGCCGATGCCGAGGTTTACATTCGGCTCCCGGAAGTAGATAGGCAGCAGCTGCGCGTGACAGTCTGTCATATGCAGCAGGCGCACATTACCAAAGTTTGGAACTTCGTACAGTTCACCCGGTTGTTTTTTGGCTGCAAAGCCCTGCAGCGGAAGCATACCCGCTGCGCCGGCTAATCCCATCAGCTGAGCAAATTCGCGACGTGTCATAGACATAGAAAATCACCTGTATCACGAGCATAAAAAACCTGCGGCCAATATTATTGAAACCGCAGATTTTTCAGACTCTCAGTTACTGAGGAACAGAAAGATGCCAGTTAGACTGAGCATATTCATGCTGCTGGATACCGATCCGGGCGTGATATTTGGCCTGCGCAGCCAGATCAAGCGCTTTACGGTAGTCCCCTTCAGCTAACGCCGCTTCGGCACTCTTGAGGATGTCTCCAGTGAGCTTCCACTCAAACCCCAGCTCAGCAACTTCCTTATTCTTAGCCCTGGCTTTATCGATCATCATCTTTGCATTGTCAGCGGTAGCAGCCACATCAGCTTCGACCTCTTCCTCATGCAGAGTGAGATATTGATTGCCCTGCCATTCAAACACGTGCCCTTTACCGTACATGGCACGGTTTTTCAGGAACGCCTCATCAAAGCTCTCTGCAGCAGCAAAGCCTGGCAGCAGAGTCAGAGCTGCGGCTGCAGCGATCAGTGTCTTTTTCATGATTCTGTCTCCCTTACCTTATTTCCGTGCGCCCGGACCGTTAACAACCAGTCCGTTACTCATATAGGTCTGGAAGTACTCCAGATTACGGAAACGCTCTGCCTGCGGCTTCAGCGGCTTAGAACGTGAGTCCTTGTGACAGCCGGAATAACGGCGGTGCAGTGTACCCAGCTCACCCCACTTGGAACGGAACACCGGGAAGTGGGTCACATGCCCCAGTTGCGGGCTTGGCAGATCCGCACGAATACGGATATTGGTGCCCTGAACATGGCAGTTCGCACAGGACAGATTCAGCTGACCACGCTTAGCGTAGAAAAACTTCTTACCATCCAGATATGCCGCTTTAGCACGCGGGTCATCGCTCGGGATATCGATATTGAAGACCTGATCACGGGAGGTCCACGCCATGTAGGCAGAGATCTTGGCTATGTCGCCCTTACCCCATTTCAGTGGTTCTTCACCGTTGGCTTCACGGCACTCATTGATCTCCATCTCCAGAGTTTTAACCGTGCCTTCTTCCTTATTCCAGTACGGGAAGTTCTGACGAATACCGATGCCGTCATTTTCAAAGCAATCAGCATACCCCTTACCGTTGGCAAATGGGGTATTGAACAGGGTTTCGCCCTCTTCTACCGCGAACTCATAAGGAGGAAACTCTTCAATCTCTTCCCACTGAGCCCGCGAGTCAGCATCTACTGCGTAGATACCGTTGATGTAATCCTGCACTTCGGCTTCAGGAAAACGCTTCTTGAAGTAGTTCTGCAAAGCCATCCGGTCAGCTTCCGGGTTGACGGTGGCCATTGTAAAGCCAGAATCCGCAGCCAGCGCCAGTTGGGAAGTCAGCGCAACACCTACTCCGATAGTCAGATTTTTTATTATTTTCATTATGTTACTCCACAGCTTGTTGATTCAGTAAACCGATCAGGATCGAATTACTTAATCGCAGCGGTTTCAGTACCTGTCTTACCGGTATTTTCAACCCAGTTAATGGTCAGCTCTTCACCCTTGGCACCGCCTTCGAAGCTGAAAGCGATATACGGGTTTTTGGAAATAGCTGTACCCAGATTACCGGCAAACACGGTTTTGCCTGCATGCTGAACGGTGAGTTCCTGCAGGAACATTGCCGGGATCAGCTCACCGGTTTTTTTGTCCTTGCGCTGACCACTTTCCATAATATGCTTGGCCATCATTTTGACGTTAGTTGCGCCTTTTTTAGCCTTAGCTTTAACTTTCATAATACCAGCCATGATTCTTCTCCTCGTCTAAGACTAAAAATTAACCGCCACAACCACCGATGGTGACTTTAGTTTCCTGAGATGCACTCATCAGCTTGCCATCAGCTTTAACAACTGCAGTGATCACAGACGTTTTACCCATACGAATACGGGTAGAGATTTGCGGAGCAGTACCCGCCGGAATCATGAATTCAGCAACCAGCGGAGTCGGGTTACCTTCGACAAACAGGCTGATAGACTCAACATTGGTAGCTGAAGTTTTAACAGTCACAGGGACTACCGCGCCGTTTTCCGCAATACTCGGAGCCTTAAGGCTGACATCGGAGCTTGCAGATGGCTCTGCGCCCAGCAGAGCTTTCATAGCGGCACCCTGGTTATCGGCTTTAAACGCGTCGGTGTTCCAGGCAGCCATCGCCAGACGTGGCATCAGTACACCTGCACCAATCAGTGCGCCGCCGGTAGCGACTGCTTTGATAACGGTTCGACGATTCATCATCTTCTAAATCCTCTTTATATCGATACTAAGCTGTATTCAGCCGATCATTTAATACTGGTAGACATACTCGACGACAGCGTCGATCTCTTCTTCAGATAAGATCCAGTGCTTACCCAAAGGAGGCATAATGGTTATCGGATTATTAACAGTGGCATCCCATATCTGCGCCCGCAACAGACGTTTATCTGGAAAGCGTTGCTTCATCGCGATCATGGGTGGTCCCTGATTACCTGCCTGGGTAGCATCAGGATCATCGATCTGATGGCAGGAAACACAGTTCCCCTTGGACTTATTCAGGTAGATAGCCTTACCCATTGCTACCATCTCATCCTGAGACGCAGCCTGGGCAGAGCCAGCTGACAACATAGTCAGCAAACCTGCTGCACATAACGAGGCTCTCAGCTTACGCATCATTTTTCCTCCGGAGTTACCTTACTAAGGTTATTTTTATTGTTATAAACAGACCCGGCCTTACGGTCCGGGTCTAAGTATTTGATATTACTGGCTGGATTCCACCATATAAGCTACGGCTTGTTCAACCTGTTTATCAGATAAATCACTTCTTCCGCCTTTTGGAGGCATAATTCCGGTATCTCCGGAGTAGCCGTTGATGGCGTGATCCACCAATACCTGCATGCCCTGACCTATACGGTCTTTCCAGGCACTCTTATCACCGAATTTTGGTGACCCTGCAATACCAGAGTTGTGGCAGGCCTGGCAGGCGTTATCGTAGGTATCTCGTCCTGCGACAGCGGAATCAGACAGTGCAGCCTGATGACCCTGTTCAGCACTCTCTTCACCGTGCATCTGACGCTCTTTCTGCTCCTGCTCATGGTGGGAAGCAGCCGGTGCATCAGCACCTTCAACAAAATGACCAACCGGTGTGATGCCCTGCAGGGTACCGACGATCTGCAATTTTGACGGATCCGCACAGTTTTCCATACAACGGGTATTGCTTACATCCGGGCGCGGATCAACAAAGAAACCTTCCTGATTAGGCATCTCAACCGCCGCCAGTGTCTCCTTATTAGCCACAAAGTCTTCATCAACAATCTCATTCAGATACAACACGTAAGCTGACAGCTGATAGGTTTGCTCATCGCTCAGAGAACGTGGCGCTGTGAATGGCATTGCCCTGCGGATATAGTCGTACAGCGTGCTGGCATAAGGCCAGTAACTACCGACAGTCTTCACCGGACGCTCCTCAGTCAGAGTATCCTCGCCACCGGCCAGCACTGGCCAGCGCCCTTCACCTTCACCAAACAGACCATGGCAGGTTGCACAGAGCTGCTCATACAGAGCTTCGCCATCAGCAACAGAACCTTCACCACCCGGCAGGCCCATACCGTCCGGGCGGATATCAATATCCCAGCCCTGAATTTCTTCTGCGGTGGCCGTTTTACCAAAGCCATACTTTTCGCTGGCAATGGCGCCAGCAGTTCCCAGAGTCAGTGACAGGGAAAGTCCTGCAACAAGGATCGATTTAGCTGATCTGAACATTTTTAACCCCTCCTGTCGCTTCAACTTTCCAGGTATGAATTGAGTTCTTGTGGTAGATAGAGTTGGTACCGCGGGCTTCTCGTAGCTGCCCCAGCGTTGGCTGAACATAGCCGGTTTCGTCGATAGCGCGGCTCTGCAGCAGCCAGGGTTGCCCGTCCCACTTGGTCACCAGACTAAAACGGGTCAGCGCCTTATCCAGCACCAGACCTTTAAGGTTGGCTGGCACCCAGTTAACACCGCCGTCAAAGGACACATCCACCTGTTTGATCTTACCCCGGCCGGACCAGGCCAGACCTTCAATCTCAATCAGACCCGGCTTAACGATCGGCTTTTCAGGACAGGGGTTGGTGATAACCGAATTGGTTTCCTGGACAAAGGTAAACTTGCGGGCACGACCGTCTTCCATCAGATCGGTATACTTAGAAGTTTCCTCCCGGTGGTACCAGGGCTTATCACCAACTTCAAGACGGCGCAGCCATTTAATGGAGGTATTACCTTCCCAACCAGGGTTCAGCAGACGCAGTGGGTAGCCCTGTTCAGGGCGCAGCATTTCACCGTTCTGCGCATACACAACCAGCGCATCATCCAGCGCTTTTTCGATCGGAATAGAACGGCTCATATGGGAGCCATCAGCACCCTCTGCCAGCAACCATTTACCTTCAGGTTTAACACCGGCTTCTTCCAACAGGACTCTCAGTGGTACCCCGGTCCATTCACAACAGCTGAGCATACCGTGGGTGAACTGCAGAGCTTCCATCTGCGCACCTTTCCACTCCATGCCGCCATTGGCCGGACATTCAATAAATTTGATCTCAGATACGGAAGGGAAGCGCATCAGGTCTTCCATGGTGAAGATGATCGGACGTTCTACCAGACCATGAATCATCAGGCGGTGTTCCTGAGGATTAATCTGTGCCACACCTGCATGGTAACGTTCGAACACCAGACCGTTAGGAGTGATGATGCCCTGCAGATCCTGAATAGGGGTCATACTGATCGAGGCAATAGATTCCGCAGTCAACCATGGGACGGTCCGGCGAACCACCTCTTTCTCATATTCAGAGGGCACCCCGTAAGGTTTATCCACCACACCGGCACCCAGTTTACGCCCCCAGGACGGCTCCATCGGTGGCAGGTTTTTACCCGTAGCAGCCACTGCACCGCCCGCGAATGTAGTCGCGGTCATTGCACCTGCTGCAAGCATGCCTTTTTTAAGAAAATCCCGACGGTCCGCGATTGATAAGCCATCCGACTCCCTTGCCAGCTGAGCCATGAGCTCACGAGTGGACAGGCTTCTGATCTGTTTGGACATCCACGCCTCCAGACTTTTGTTCTTGTCGTGTATATGAGCTGATCAGCTCATTATTATTATTTGAGATAAGCTTATACACCAAAGGAATATATAAGAATTCGACAAACGTCTAGAAAACTGTCGGGGCTGTTCTGGCAGTTATACAGATCCCTTATATTCCAGACACCTAATATTTCTTTTTGGCATATGCTTATTACACGCAAAGAGTGATATTAGCAGAATCTTCCGATTGAGCTGTTAGTCTTTAGATGCAACCGGGATAAACAAGCAGATGAAAGGCATTAAAAAAACCCGATCAGGGAGACTGATCAGGTTTCTGTATAGAGATTATTAGCATCAGGGAATCAGCGGTGTTGCCACTCCGGCTTACGCTTGCTGATAAACGCATCTATACCTTCTGCAGCATCGTGAGTCATCATGTTCCCTGTCATCACTTTGCTGCACTCTTCATATGCCTCAGCCAGAGACTTCTCAATCTGCCGGGCATAAGCAAGTTTGCCTATGGAGATCGCTTTGCGCGAACTTGAAGCAATCTTTTCTGCAGTCGTATACGTGAATGTATCAAGCTCCTCGTCATCCACAAGCCAGTTCACCAACCCCATTTCATAAGCCCGTTGCGCTGGAATCATATCTCCCAGCAGGAGCATCTGCATAGCATGTTTCTTAGTCACGGCCCGACTCAGGGCAACCATCGGCGTTGAACAGAACAAACCAATATTCACACCGGGTGTGGCAAAGCGTGACTGGTTACTGGCAACCGCCAGATCACAACTGGCAACCAGCTGGCAACCTGCGGCCGTTGCCACACCGTGAACCTGGGCAATTACAGGAATTGGCAGGTTCACTATTCGCTGCATCAGTTTTGAGCAGGTATCGAATGTACACTGGTAATAAGCTTCCTCTCCCTCGCCAAGCATCTGCTTGAGGTCATGCCCGGAACAAAACCCCCGGCCACTGCCTTTAAGAATGACGACACGAACTGAAAGGTCATCCGCAATTTTATCCAATTCGTCGATCAGTCCCTCCATCAACTCCATCGAGAGAGAGTTGTATGCATCAGGGCGATTCAGGGTAAGCGTACAGATACCGTCTTTCAGGTCTCGTAAAAGCAATGTGTCTGTCATGATGACCTCTGTTTATTGTTATTAAGGCAACACGCTAAATCAAAACACCTGAAAGATAAAGGAATTCCCTTATCCAAATACCAAAGTACAACTCAGGATGAACGTTTCAATCGGGCTAGCAACCGATCCAGCTGATTGGCAAACTGCTGTCGGTCATTCTGATTCATCTTAGGCGGGCCACCGGTTTCAACACCGGCATTACGCAGCTGCTCCATAAAGTCACGCATATTCAGTCGTTGGCGAATATTTTCAACGGTGTACAGTTCACCGCGGGGATTCAGTGCAGTAGCCCCCTTTTCTATGGCGTCAGAAGCCAGCGGAATATCGGCCGTAATAACCAGATCACCTTTCTCGCAACGCGCTGCAATATAGTTATCAGCCACATCAAAACCCGATTCAACCTGCACAAAGCGGATAAGAGCCGACTGAGGTATCCGGATCGGTTGATTGGCGACAAGCACCAGAGGTACTGAGACCCGCTCAGCCGCCCGGAAAAGGATCTCTTTAATGACATTCGGACAGGCATCGGCATCGACCCATATCTGCATCAGTTACTCCTCTTTTTGTAGCACGCATTACTTACTCGTTTTGAGATGCGCTACATTATTTAAAACCCTGGATTCAGCGATAATGAATAGTAGTGTGTTAACGAGGTTAAGAGAAGCGATGCAGATCCGAACCAAGGTCGTTTTCAGTCTGATTGTATTAATCTGCCTTCTTTCCGCAGGCCTTAAGGTCATTCTTTACCAGGTTGTAAAGCCGGAATTTGAACAACTGGAAAAAGCCCAGTTTACCGAAAATATCGGCCATACCAGGAACCTCCTGATACAGGAAAGTAAACGCCTTGAAACTCTGGCCTACGACTGGGGGGTCTGGGATCAGACCTATGCGTTCGTCAGCGGCAGCAATCCCGGTTTCGAGCAGTCCAATCTCAGCGAGACCACTGTCGAAAATCTGACTATCAATCAGATGTTCTTTGTTAATCAACAGGGCAAGGTGATCTGGAGTCAGTCCCATAACAATGAGTTTACCGGCTTTATGCCTGATCAGCTCTGGCCGGACAATCACCTACTGCTGAATCAGGAATCATTAACCAGCAGTGGTCTGCTATTAACCCGGAGCGGCCCCTACCTGTTTGGCAGATCCGCCATCACGGACGGGGATGATGATCAGCCTCGCAATGGCGCCCTGATCCTGTTAAGAAAGCTGGATACGGCACTCCTTGATCTACTGGAAACACTGAATGAACATCCGACGACCCTGACTGTCAGTGATACCCCTCAGTGGGATACACAGATCGAGCTGATCAGCGAGAAGGAAGCCCTGATCACCGCTGTTCTGCCGTTTGAGAATAGCGATGCGTTGAGTCTGTTTCTGCAACAACAGCAGTCCAGAAAGATAAACCACCAGGCATCTGACACTATCACCACAGTATTTCTGAGTACGCTGGTCATGGGGCTGATCGTTACACTGATGGTCTATCTGTTCCTGCGTCAGCATATCCTGATCCCTATTGGTCGGCTTAATCGCGAAGCGGAAGAGTTTGGCCACAATCAGAATGTCGATTGTTTCTCCCTGCCACCGCGGGATGATGAGATCGGCATTCTATTCCGCACCTTCCGTCAGATGGCAGAGAAGATTCTCAACTATCAGAGCAACCTTGTTAAAGAAAAACAATCTCTGGAACAGGCCAGTATGACTGACCAGCTCACAGGTCTGTTTAACAGACGCTATCTGGATCAGTCTCTGCCGGATCAGATCCGCTTTTCCGGCATCTCAGAGTGGACCTTTGTCATGCTGGATCTGGATCACTTCAAGCAGATCAATGACAAATTTGGTCATGATATGGGGGACCTGGTTCTGGAGCAGTTTTCCCAGCTATTAAGCACGCTGGTAAGGGAGCATGATCACTGTATTCGCTATGGGGGTGAAGAGTTTTTACTGGCAATGCCGGAATTGAGCGATATCGCGGCAGGTGAATGCTGTGAAAGAATCCGTATCGCTGTGGCAAACCATCAGTTCGGTAGCGCTGAACACCCCTTGCAAATGACTATCTCTCAGGGATTTATCCTGTTTACCAGATACGAGAATCTGAATCTTGCCAGGATAGAACATTATCTGAGTTACGCGGATACAGCTCTGTACGCTGCCAAACATAATGGCCGTAATTGCTGGGTAGGTATTGATGCGCGGCGCAGTGAACTCCCCACGGACCATATTGAAATGTTGCAGCAGCTTGAACAGGGCCAGATCACCATACTGCAGCGGGATACCGCTTCCTGACCTGACCCGTCGTTATCCAATCCCTCAGAGGAATCCCTCAGAGGGAAAGGATATCGATCATCTCTGGAACCGGACCTGAGTCTGTATTGCCCTGACTGACACTCTGCTTGCCCGGATTAATACCATGGGCAAAGCCTCGCTCCAGCCCTTTGAAGTCAAACAGCTCTGTATCGACCAGATGGGACGGTACGACATGACGCAGCGAGCGGAACATCGTTTCAATACGACCCGGATGGTTTTTGTCCCAGTCATTCAGCATCTCTTTAACCACCTGGCGCTGCAGGCCATCCTGAGAACCGCAGAGGTTACATGGAATGATCGGGAAACCGCGCAGCTCAGCATAGGCCGCAATATCTTTCTCACGTGCATAAGCCAGTGGCCGGATCACCATGTTCTTGCCATCATCACTGACCAGTTTCGGTGGCATCGACTTAAGCTTGCCGCCGTAAAACATATTCAGAAAGAAGGTTTCCAGAATATCATCACGGTGGTGCCCCAGTGCCAGCTTGTTCGCACCAATCTCTTCAGCAAAGCCATACAGAGTGCCACGACGGAGGCGGGAGCATAGAGCGCAGGTTGTCTTCCCTTCAGGTACCACCTCTTTGACCACCGAGTAGGTATCCCGCTCGATAATATGAAACGGTACGCCGATCTCTGACAGATACTCCGGCAGGACATGCTCGGGAAAACCCGGCTGTTTCTGATCCAGATTTACCGCGACCAGTTCAAAACTGATCGGCGCACTCTTCTGCAGATTCATCAGAATATCGAGCATCGCGAAAGAGTCTTTTCCGCCGGACAGACATACCATCACCTTGTCACCATCTTCGATCATATTGAAATCTTCGATGGCACGGCCAGTCTCGCGACGCAGGCGCTTCTGTAATTTATTCAGGCGGGTTTTCTGTTGCTTGGACAACTCTTCGCTCATTACCTTATCTCGTACTGCAAATATTACTTTAGCTTGAAAAGGCGGCGATTATAGCGGATTGCGCATCAAAGCGCACTTGGCAGGAATGAGACAAATCAGGCTGTTGTCCTGAGGGGTGACAACAGCCTGATCAGGTGTGAGAATTACTGCTTTTGCAGACGTTCGATCTGATCAGTTTCTTCCTGATTTAACAGGCCTTCACGATCAATCTTAAGCACTGCAAGCAGCTCACCCATACCGTTCAGAACCCGGAACTGGCTGGTCGTGAAATCACGCTTCGCCAGAAGCAGCTCACGGCGCGCTTCGAACAGCTCATTCTCTGCATCCAGCAGATCTACCAGTGTCCGGCGACCCAGCTCAAACTGCTTTTTGTACGCAGTCAGGGTTTTATCCGATTCAACAACGTGAGACTCCAGATATTCCAGCTGCTGATTCAGAAGCTTATAGGCATTCCAGGAAAGGCTGAGGCCTTCAGCCACTTCACGCTGTGCCCGATCACGCACTGCTGATGCTTCCATTAACTGATGGTAGGCTTCCTGCTTACGATGATCATCGGCAAAACCGTTAAACAGGTTATAACGCAGACGTACCATCGCTGTCAGGTCGTTGTTATAGCCCGCCGTACCACCCAGGTTGTTATTCCAACTGCCGCCAAGCTCAAGCCGAACATCCGGACGAAAAGCAGAATCACGCTGCTTCAATTGAGCTGCAGCAGCTTCAATATCATACTGGGCAGCCGCCAGTGTCGGATGAACTTTGCCTGCTTGTTGCAAAGCCTGTTCATAGGTAGCCGGAATGTACTCGTCCAGTGCGGATGGTTTTTCCAGATCAACTCCCTCTTTACCTACAATCTTATAATACCGCGCCTGGGCATCCAGCACATTATTTTCTGTCGCCAGATAGTTACTGTGGGCACGGCTTAAACGGCCCTTTACCTGAGATAGATCAGATGCAGACCCCAGACCGTATTCAGAGCGTTTACGGATACCTTCCAGAATTTCTATGTGGGCTTCCAGATTGTCCTTTGCCAGTACGGAGGTTTCCCGCGCATGGATCAGAGCCATATAGACATTCGCAACCTCCAATGTCAGGTTCTCAGCAACACTCCAGAGCTGATAGCGCTGCGCACGGGCTTCAGAACGGGTGCGGTCAACATCATTGACCGTATTCATACCGTCAAACAGCAACTGACGCAGTGTCAGTGATGCCTCACCCCGATCCAGTTCTACATAATCGCTACTACGCTGTGATGAACGAGTAGATGGACTGTTGGTAGATTCATGGCCATACCCAAGCGCCAGATCCACAGTAGGCAGATAGCCGGATTTTGCGACACCGATCTGCTCGATACGGCTCAGGTACTGGTTTTTGACGATCGCCACATCCGGCGACGTTTCAATGGTATGCGAAGCAGCATCAATCAGGGATTCTGCTGCCAGGCTCCCCGACCAGATCAGCGCTGCAACTGCTCCGGCCAATGCTAAATGTTTCATCGAACTGTTCCCCCCCAGGAATTAAAGTCCTTTTTAATCAACGTTCTCGTAAAGCTTGCTGCTGAGCTTTGAATATCGGCTTTAAGAGATAATCCAATACACTCTTTTTACCGGTCATAATATCTACGGTTGCCATCATGCCGGGAATAATGGGCAGAGACGTATTGCCACGCCCCAGATCATTATTCTCAGTACGTACGCGAATCAGATAGTAGATATTCCCCTTTTCATCTTCGATACTATCCGCACTGATATGTTCCAGCTTTCCTTTCAAACCACCGTAAATAGAGAAATCATAGGCTGTCAGCCTGACAACAGCGTCCAGGCCAGGGCGCAGGAAGGCAATATCTTTAGGTGCGACTTTTGCTTCAATCAGCAATTGGTCTTCCGTTGGCACGATCTCAATCAGGTCCATACCAGGCTGAATGACACCACCAATGGTATTCACTGAGATTGTTTTAATTGTACCCTGAACCGGGGATACAACGGTAGTTCGATTCACCCGGTCACGGAGGCTGACCTGCGCTTCATTGGTCTGGTTCAGCTGAGCTAAGCGCTCGTTTAATTTCTGCTGACTCTCGCTCCGGGCATTTAACGCTATTTCTCGGCGCTTAGCAACCGTTTCCTGTACAGATAGCTGCACTTTCGGCAATAGGAGACGAGCCCCTTCGAGCTCTTGTTTATAACTATTCAGCTCTCTTTCCAGCTTGATTAGCTCGATTTTTGGAATAACACCCTCATCCGCCAGTGGTCGGGTCATGCTGATCTCCTGAAGGCTCAGTTTGTATGAACGCTCCAGGTGACTGATTTTCGAATCCAGCTCCCTACCTTCCTGCAGACGCTGTTCAATCTGCCGTCCAAGAATATCCAACTGGTTGCTGAGATTACGGAGATACTCCTCCAACTGAGCCTGTTCACGGCTGAACAGCTCCGGATACTGGGCTTTCCACTCATCTTCAATCGCAACAGGCCGACTATCAACCCGGACCTGTTCACGCCAGTTATCAGTACTGCTGGTATCAGAATGGATAATAATACTGGCCAGTTCAGCCTGATGACGGGCAACAGAAACCTTGAGATAGGCAACTTCCTGAGCCTGACCACGATAATCAGATAGGAACTGCGTCTCATCAACCCGCAACAGCGGTTGATCTTTTTCTACCTGATCACCTTCATTCACAAACAACTCTTTTAAAATACCGCCTTCCAGATACTGCACCACCTGGATCTGCTGAGAAGGTATAACAGAGCCTTCACCACGGGTAATTTCATCCAGTTCGGCAAAGTAAGCCCATACCACTGCAATGACTACGAAGGCCGTGATACACCAGAGGATAATTCGGGAGCTGCGCGGAGTATCCAGCAACGTACTTTCCGCCGCACTGTCGATAAACTCATGCAATTCTTTATCAACTGTTGGAGTTTCCTGCCCTTTACCGCTCATGCTCTTGAGCATTTCAGCGGCAACCGCTTTACTGTTTTTAGAAACAGTCTCCGGTTGCAACGAAGCATCATCGGGACGCTGTTCATGAATGGTCATGATTGTGTCTCCGGTTCTGCCTGCTGACGGTTCATTCCTTCCCGCAACCAGGTAATTACATCGGCTTTCGGTCCGTCTGCAACAAGGCGCCCGCGCTCCAGCACTATAATGCGGTCAACGGCATCCAGAAGACTGGACTTGTGGGTACTGAGAATCACAGTTTTACTGCTATCCAGCTTGTTGATCTGGTTTATCAGCCGAACTTCCGACTTACGATCAAGCTGGCTGGTTGGCTCATCAAACAGCATTACCGGCGGATCCATGATAACCGCTCTTGCTGCGGCTACCGCCTGGCGCTGACCACCTGAAAGCTGCCGTCCGCCTTCACCTACCTGCCTCTCCAGTCCTTCAGGATCATGATCAGTAAACTCTGTCACACCACCCCATTCAGCCGCACGCAGTAGGGCTTCATCATTGGTAAAAGGTGCTCCAAGAGTAATATTGTCCCGGATACTGCCAAAGAACAGATGAGTATCCTGGGTAATACAGCCAATATTCCGCCGCAGCTCAGCGGGATGCAGCTGGCCGATATTAACCCCATCAATACGCACATCACCCTCGGTAGCCTGATATAGCCCCAGTATCAGTTTCTCCAGCGTACTCTTACCCGCACCAATACCACCGATAAGCGCCACACGCTCTCCAGGATTAATGGTAAAACTCACTTCATGCAGTGCCTGACTCTGAGCATTAGGATAGGCAAAGCTCACCTTATCAAACTCGATCTTACCCTGTAGCTTCGGACGACTGACGTACTGCTTATCCTCTTCCTGCTCAGTTGGCATCTGCATCACCTGGTTCAACAGTGACATCGATGCTTTAGCCTGATTATAACGTGTCGCCAACAGCGATAACTGCGCCAGCGGCTGTACCGCA
>JAOXSA010000448.1 GCA_025800245.1 Amphritea sp.
GTACAGTGGCTGGGCTTTAACTGGGCTGGCAATGTGCGTTATGCGTCTGACTACTTTGATACCTTCTATGAGTGGGCACAGCATCTGGTTCGTGAAGGTAAGGCTTATGTTTGTGATCTGAGCCCTGAAGAAGCGAGCCAGTACCGTGGCTGGGCTACTGAACCAGGTAAAGATAGTCCCTTCCGGGAGCGCTCTGCTGAAGAAAACCTCGATCTGCTCGAGCGTATGAAGCAGGGTGAATTCGATGAAGGCAGTCGCGTACTGCGCGCTAAAATCGATATGGCTTCGCCGAATATGAATCTGCGCGATCCTATCCTGTACCGGATTCGTAAAGAATCTCATCACCAGACCGGTGATAAGTGGTGTATTTACCCGAGCTACGATTTTGCTCATGGCCAGGAAGATGCCATTGAAGGCGTCACTCACTCAATCTGTACGCTTGAGTTTGCCGATCACCGTCCATTGTATGAATGGTTTATCGAAAATCTGCCAGTGCCGGCCAAGCCGCGCCAGTATGAGTTCGGTCGTCTGAATATCAACTACACAGTGACCAGTAAGCGTAAGCTGAAGCAGTTGGTTGATGAGAATCACGTCAATGGCTGGGATGATCCACGTATGCTGACTGTGTCAGGTATGCGTCGCCGTGGTTACACGCCTCAGGCCGTGCGTAACTTCTGTGACAGCCTGGCAGTGGCTAAAACAGACGGCATTGTCGATATGGCTCAGTTCGAGTTCTTTATCCGTGAAGATCTCAATGATAATGCCGCCCGCGCAATGTGTGTTATCAATCCACTTAAAGTGGTCATCACCAACTTCCCTGAAGGTGAGGTAGAGATGCTGTCTGCGCCGGCTCACCCGCAGAAAAAGATGGGCAACCGTGAGCTGCCATTTACCCGTGAAATCTATATTGATCGGGATGACTACAACGAAGACTCAACCCTGTCTCGTAAGAAGTTCAAGAAGCTGGTGCCGGGTGACTATATGCGTCTGCGTAGCGCCTATGTGATTCAGGCCACCGGTCTGGTTAAAGATGATAGCGGTGAAATCGTAGAGGTTCATGCGGAGCTGATTCCGGGCACTGTCGGTGAAAACCCGCCGGAAGGCATTAAGCCGCGTGGCGTGATGCACTGGGTTTCTGCAACTGAAGGCAAGCAGGCTACTGTACGTCTGTATGATCGTCTGTTCAGCGCTGAAGCGCCGGATAAAGGTGATGGTAACTTCCTCGACAACATCAATAGCGAATCGTTTGCTGAATTGACTGGCTGCTGGATTGAGCCGGGTCTGGTCAACGCTGAGCCTGAAACATCCTTCCAGTTTGAACGTGAAGGTTACTTCGTGGCTGATCGACATGATCACAGTGCAGATAAGCCGGTGTTTAACAAAACCATTGGTCTGCGAGATACCTGGAAGAAGTAAGCTCTCTTCCAATTCAGAAAAAGGCTGCAGAGTGATCTGTGGCCTTTTTTTATATCTGATCTAGACTTGAATGGACTATTGACCATGGAAGGTGATCAGAAATGGAAACGCTGAATCGACAGGTATTACTGCTCAAACTCACCCGTAAGCTGGTTATTTGCACTGCAGTTCTGCTCGCAATAATTCTGATGTTCTTTTTTACGCCAGCGTTTTTCGATGCTGAGTCATCTGCTGCTGCTTCTGATCCTGGCGCGCAGGAACGCTCGTTCCTCACGCTGATCGTGTTTGGCACAGGCCTGATAGGCGGCTTTGTCAGTATTCAGCAGCGTATTCACAGGGTGACTGATGGAGAGCTGAAGCACCTTTCCGAATCCTGGTCTGGAGTGCTACTCATACCTATCTATGGCGGAATATTTGCGATAGTGCTTCATGTGATTTTTTTATCTGAGATACTCACCGGTGAGCTGTTTCCACGTTACTGGACCAACACATTCGCAAAGCCAACACCCACCATTGAAGATTTTAAAACCTTTTTTATTACCACCGTGCCAATGAGTGGGCCGGACACCGCTAAGATGCTGTTCTGGGCGTTCTGCGCAGGCTTTTCTGAACGACTTGTCCCACAAATCATTCAGAAGGTTCAGTCGCGTGTTACAGACTCTGATAAGCAGGATCTTCCTGCGCCACCTGTCTCAGATAGTACTGAACACCGTGGTTAACTGCGGATCCGCGATCTGGCTGGCCGGCGTAATCGTTTTACGCTGCCAGGGGATGAAGCCCAGATACCAGCAGCGCCAGAAACGTACACTGGCTTGCGGATTCTCTTCAAGCAGCTGTTCGAGGGTCTGAACTTTACCCAGCTCTATACCCAGCGCCTCTTTATATACCTGATAAACAAACTTGGAGCAGAACTGCCGTTGGGATTCATACTTAAAGCCCAGGTGATAAAACTGACCATAACGCTTATTGGCGGCACGCTTAAGTTCATGCACCTGGGTCTTGGTAAGCGAAGAGGGCAGTCGACGAACCATTACTTCACCATTACAGGTGCGTGAAAGATACTTCCTGAGGGGTGTTTTGCTTACGGTTGGTACCTTGCTCTCCAGGACATACCAGTCATTGCCCTCCCGAATTGCAAACCCGACATGGGAGCTCCAACTGCCGGTGCCTTTTGCAACCTGCTTATACAGGAATGCATTGATAGAGATAAAAAGAATGTCTCCCTCCTGCAGGTTGGCTGAGACATTCTTTTCAAGTTGATCCAGGTTTGACTTATTCATTGTTAGCTCCATGTGTAAGCATAGCCGTTAAAGGGTGGCTGTCGTTGGAGCTATGTTGCGTCAGTTGAGGCTTGATTTTAAGAAGCGCCTGAAAGGTATCGTAAATTGATACCTTTAGCTGTGAATAGTGCTCATATTACCCGCATATTTTCATTTTCAAGCATGCGAATCAGTCTGATCAGGGGCATGCCGATCAGCGTATTGGGGTCTTCCCCCTCCAGTCGTTCAAAAAGGGCAATACCCGCACCTTCAGACTTAAAGCTTCCGGCGCAGTTATAAGGCTTCTCGAGCTGGAGGTAGTTCTCGATCATCTGATCAGTAAGCTGGCGAAAATGTACATGAAAGGGTACTGTTTCGACCTGTACACGGTCTGTCGCAGAATTCAGCAGACAGAGACCGGTATAAAAGGTGATTTTCTGGCCCGAGGCATCCCTGAGTTGCTGAACAGCCGTTGCGTGATCTCCCGGTTTGCCAATAATCTGACCATTAATTACAGCGGTCTGATCGGAGCCAATAATGAGCGCATCAGGGTAGTCGTTTTGCAGGCGGCGTGCTTTAGCTTCGGCTAAGCGTGCAACATAATCCTGTGGCGCTTCGTTGCTGAGTGGGGTTTCATCAATATCAGGTGATGCAGTTTGGTAGTCGAGATTCAGCTTGTCGAGGATGGCTTTTCTAAACGGTGAACTGGAGCCAAGAATCAGCTGTGGCATAGAGGAAAAACTCCAAAAAAGAATAAACGGCGATAAGCTGCAGATATTACCCCAGTTTTTTCGCTTTTAAAGCCTTATTTCCTTTGACATAACCAGTTTTGGTCCCTAGAATTGCGCGCTTATGTCGAACGCCCCATTACCAAAGAAAATTGACCCGCGAAAGCTTGCTGAGCGGGGTGTACGGATCGAAGGTGAAATCCAGTTGGGAGCCTTGCCGAATCTGGTCACAATGCTGGCCGATAAGGAAGGGTCTCTAACGGTTGATCTGCAGTTCGAAAATGACGAACAGCGTATCCGTACTATTAAAGGCACTGCTGGAGGTAAAGTCAGTATGACTTGTCAGCGTTGTCTTGAGCCAGTTGAGATCGAAATCGAAGCGAAGTTCAATTTGGCTGTGGCTCCGACCGAGGAGCATGCGAAGAGTCTGCCCAGGTACTACGATCCTTTGATTGTAGAGGGGGACGAGCTGGAGTTGCCAGGCATGGTAGAAGAGGAATTGATTCTGTCACTTCCGATTGTGCCGTACCATGATGACTGCAGTGTGCAAACTTCCTTCGGTGACGAGGCGCCGACTGACTCAGAACCAGTTTCAGAAAAACCGAACCCTTTCAGTGTATTAGCCTCACTGAAGGCTGATAAACAGAAATAGGAGCAAGATACCCATGGCAGTACAAAAGAGCAAAGTAACTCGTTCACGTCGCGGTCAGCGTCGTTCTCACGATGCACTGAGCAACCCAACTCTTTCTGTAGAATCTACTACCGGTGAAACTCACCGTCGTCACCACGTAAGTGCTGACGGTTTCTACCGTGGTAAGCAGGTTGTTGCGCAGCAAGACGACGAGTAAATTTGTCTGACAGCATTCATATCGCGGTTGACGCGATGGGCGGGGACTTCGGTCCCCGCGTTATTATTCCCGCCTGTCTCGACGCGCTTAAGCGTCATCCTCAGCTGACTCTTGATCTGGTTGGTCAGCAGAATGAACTCACCCCACTACTTGATAAAAACCTGAGCAAACGCTCGGCGCAGTCCGTGGCTGACAGAATTTCTATTGTCCATGCAGAGCGTCGGATAGCGGATGATGAAAGGCCATCCTATGCACTTCGTCAGCGCGAAGGTACGTCTATGTACAAAGCGATCTCTCTTGTTGCGGAAGGGCAGGCTCAGGCCTGTATCAGCGCGGGGAATACCGGTGCGCTGATGGCGCTCGGGCGATTTGCACTGAAGATGCTGCCAGGCATTGATCGACCAGCGATAATTACCGCGATTCCGTCCAGCAGTGGTGCCAGCTATATGCTGGATCTGGGCGCCAACGTAGATTGTAGTGCAGAGCATCTGCTGCAGTTTGCGATTATGGGCTCAGTGATGACTCAGGCTGTAGAAGGGATTGAGCAGCCCAGAATCGGCCTGCTGAATGTTGGTGAGGAAGAGATTAAGGGGAATGAGCAGGTTAAGCTTGCATCCCGACTCATCCGCGAGCACGGCGGTCTCAACTACATTGGCTATATCGAAGGTGATGATATCTTCACCGGCAAGGTTGATGTGGTGGTCTGCGATGGCTTTGTTGGCAATATCGCGCTGAAAAGCAGTGAAGGTGTTGCCCGGCTGATAGGTCGGCAGTTACGCACTAGTTTTGCTGCTTCATCGCTGCGAAAATTCCTGGGCTGGTTGGTCTCTCCGGTACTGGAAGAGATTCGGGCGCATATCGATCCAGCCAGAAGAAACGGGGCCAGTTTGCTGGGCTTGCAGGGGATCGTTGTTAAGAGCCACGGCTCTGCCAATCGCAAATGCTTTGGCTACGCCATTGATCAGGCGGTTGCTGAAGTGCGAATGGATGTACCCAGCTGTATTAACCGTCAGCTAGAAAGCCATATTGGCGGCTGATTTGCCGGCCGCCTATACCAGATCTGAGCCGCAACTCAACCGTTTTAATTCGGGTGGTTTCCTGTAAACTACACCCTTTATTTTTTACGCGTTTATCTGTTTATTGAGGTAACGATGTCACAGTCTCTCGCTTTTGTTTTCCCGGGTCAGGGCTCGCAACATCTTGGTATGCTGGCTGAACTGGCTGCTGAGCACGCCATTATTCAAGAAACCTTTGCTGAAGCTTCTGAAGTTCTGGGTTATGACCTTTGGGCGCTGACCCAGGATGGTCCGGAAGCTGATCTGAATCAAACTGATCGTACTCAGCCTGCGCTTCTGACTGCCGGTGTTGCTTTATGGCGCCTGTGGTTGCAGCAGGGTGGTGCGAAACCTGCTCTGATGGCTGGCCACAGCCTGGGTGAATATACTGCGCTGGTGTGTGCCGGTGCGATTGAATTTAAAGATGCGGTTAACCTGGTTAAGTTGCGTGGCGAATTTATGCAGCAGGCTGTTCCGGCAGGCACCGGAGCCATGGCTGCAATTCTGGGTCTTGCGGACGATGCTATTCAAGCTGCCTGTGAGGCGGCTGCGCAGGGCGAAGTTGTTTCACCGGTTAACTTCAACTGTCCGGGTCAGGTCGTTATTGCCGGCAATAAAGAAGCTGTTGAACGTGCTATTGAAGGCTGTAAAGAAGCTGGCGCTAAGCGTGCGATCCCTCTTCCTGTCAGCGTACCGTCACACTGCGTACTGATGAAGCCTGCGGCAGAACAGATGGCGGAACAACTGAAATCCATCAACGTACAGATGCCTGAAATTCCGGTTATTCAGAACTTCACAGCAAAAACTGCTGCATCTGCGGACGAGCTGATTGAAAATCTTCTGGCACAGCTATACAGCCCGGTACTGTGGACCAACAGTGTTGAGAGCATGGTTGCACAAGGTATTGAATCCACTGTCGAGTGCGGTCCTGGTAAAGTGCTGTCCGGCCTGAATAAGAAAGTTCATCGCCCGCTGGCGGTGGCTGCGATTAATGAACCTGCAGGTCTTGAGAAGGCCTTAGGCGCTTAATATCTGCAAAAAGGAAAAGATTTATGAGTATCGAAGGTAAAGTTGCTCTGGTCACTGGCGCAACCCGCGGTATCGGTAAAGCGATTGCTCTGGAGCTGGGCCGTCAGGGCGCTGTTGTTGTAGGTACTGCGACCAGCGAGAATGGCGCAGCCTCAATCAGCGAATACCTGAAAGAGGCCGGCGTAAACGGCGCTGGTATGTGCCTTGATGTAGGTTCCAACGAATCTGTAGATGATGTTCTCAAGGCGGTTGTCGATCAGTATGGTGCAATCGCTATCATCGTCAATAACGCCGGCATCACCCGCGATAACATCATGATGCGTATGAAAGAGGATGAATGGGATTCAGTGATGAATACCAACCTGAAGTCCATCTACCGCGTCGTGAAAGGCTGCCTGCGCGGCATGACTAAAGCGCGCTGGGGGCGGATCATTAACGTTTCTTCAGTAGTTGCCTCAATGGGTAATGCTGGTCAGGCAAACTACGCCGCAGCCAAGTCCGGTATGGAAGGTTTCAGCCGTGCACTGGCCCGTGAAGTCGCGTCCCGGAATATTACTGTGAACTGTGTTGCGCCTGGCTTTATCGATACCGATATGACCAGCGGTCTGCCAGAAGAACACAAGCAAACCCTGCAGGGCCAGATCCCGATGGGGCGTCTGGGTCAGCCGGAAGAGATCGCAGCTGTTGTCGGTTTTCTGGCCAGCGATGCTGGTGGTTATGTGACTGGTGATACGATCCATGTCAATGGCGGCATGTATATGTCCTAAAGTTTGCTTTAGGGAATTGTTTTTTTTGCAAAATTGTTGATAATGACCCGCAGCTCACTGGAGAAAATACGCCGCGAGGCTTGATCCATAGCGGCGGGTTCTAATAAAATCCCTGTTCACATCTTCGGATGTGACCGTCGATAAATAATAGGAAGAGTTATGAGCAACATCGAAGAGCGCGTAAAGAAAATCATTGCTGAACAGCTTGGTGTAAAAGAAGAAGAAGTAACCACTGAAGCTTCTTTCGTTGAAGACCTGGGTGCAGACTCTCTGGATACTGTAGAGCTGGTTATGGCTCTGGAAGAGGAATTCGAAACTGAAATTCCTGATGAAGAAGCAGAGAAGATCACTACTGTTAAGCTGGCAATCGATTACATCAACGCACATCAGTAATCGACACTACCAGATTACCGAGAAGCCGCAACTATAGTGATATAGTGCGGCTTTTCTTTTGTGAGACCGGCAAACCAGGAGGATTTTGATGTCTCGAAGAAGAGTTGTTGTTACCGGCATGGGTATGCTTACTCCGGTAGGTAACACCGTCCAGGAGACATGGACCAATATTCTTAACGGTAAAAGCGGCGCAGCTGAGATTACCCACTTTGACGCATCACCGTTTGGCACCCGTTTTTCTGCATCTGTAAAAGATTTCGATCTCAGCGCTTATATGAGCCCTAAGGATGCACGGAAGATGGACCTGTTTATCCAATACGGTATGGTTGCAGCAATGCAGGCTATCGAAGACGCAGGTCTCGAAGTAACCGATGACAATGCCCCCCGTATCGGCGTGGCAATCGGTTCCGGCATCGGCGGTCTGCCGATGATCGAAAATACCCATAACACTCTGAATAACAGTGGTCCTCGTCGGATCTCTCCATTCTTTGTGCCGGGAAGTATTATTAATATGATTGCTGGTAACCTGGCAATCAAATATGGCTTTAAAGGCCCTAACATTGCCATCACTACGGCTTGTACAACTGGTACCCATAATATCGGTTCTGCAGCACGTATGATTCAATATGGTGATGCAGACGTTATGATTGCAGGCGGTGCTGAGATGGCAACCACACCACTGGGTGTTGGTGGTTTCTCTGCAGCCCGTGCGCTGTCGCAGCGTAATGACGATCCGCAAGCGGCCAGCCGTCCATGGGATCGCGACCGTGATGGTTTCGTTCTGGGTGATGGTGCAGGTGTGGTTGTACTCGAAGAGTACGAAGCAGCTAAGGCACGTGGCGCGACTATTTATGCCGAGCTGGTTGGTTTCGGTATGAGTGATGATGCGTACCACATGACTTCACCGCCGGACGATGGTGCCGGTGCAGCGATGTCTATGGCTAATGCAGTACGTGATGCTGGTCTGAATGCCGATCAGATTCACTATATCAATGCCCATGGTACATCAACACCTGCGGGTGATATCGCTGAGTCCAATGCCGCTAAGCTGGTGCTGGGCAATGCAGCTGCCGATGTTCGCATGAGCTCTACCAAGTCTATGATCGGACACCTGCTGGGTGCAGCCGGTGCAGTTGAAGCGATCTTTACGGTACTGGCAATCCGCGATCAGGTAGCTCCGCCTACCATCAATCTGGACAATCCTTCTGAAGGTTGTGATCTTAACTACGTAGCTCACACCGCACAGGAAGCACAGATCGAAGCGGCGCTGTCCAACTCCTTTGGCTTCGGTGGTACCAACGGTACCCTGGTCTTCAAAAAGATCTGATCTGAATAGCAGGGTGCGTTTTACGCACCCTCTGTTTTTTATGTCTCAAGTTTTCAATACTCTCATCAATGGTCAGCCCGACCAGAGCCTTGATCCTAAGGATCGCGGACTCGCCTACGGTCATGGCGTGTTTGAGACAATCTCTATCCGGGATGGCAAACCACTCGCGTGGCAATCGCATTTGCGGCGTCTTTATCTAGGGGCGCAGAAGCTTGGTATCCCGATTCCCGACCAGTTAGAAGACACCCTGCAGCAGGATCTCGCCCGTTTGCTTCAGCTATCTGATGATAGTATTGCTGATCGTGCTGTGCTGAAACTGATCCTGACCCGGGGTGCCGGGGGACGGGGATACGCAGTGATTGGTGATATTCCGGTCAACCGCATTATGAGCATCACGCCTTTCCCTGAATACCCGGGAAACCCTGCGGTACAGGGAGTCAATGTTCTGATGTGCGCAACTCAGCTGGCTCGTTCTGAACAACTGGCGGGTATTAAGCATCTTAATCGGCTGGAGCAGGTTCTGGCCCGGGCCGAGTGGGATGATCCTGATATCCGGGAAGGATTGGTTACCGACACCCAGGGTAATCTGATCGAAGGCACGATGAGTAATGTTTTCTGGATTGCAGGTAATACACTCTGTACGCCTGATCTGAGCCATTCCGGCGTGGCGGGCATTATTCGCGAGCACATTCTTCAATACGCTGATGCTCTTGGGCTTGAAGCCAAAGTAGCAGAATTCTCGCCAACAGTACTTGCGAGTGCAGATGAAGTCTTTATCTGTAACAGTGTTATCGGCATCTG
>JAOXSA010000450.1 GCA_025800245.1 Amphritea sp.
CTGTTCTACAACCCAAAACGTAAGCACACGAACAACGGCATGCTGTCGCCCGTTGACTTTGAAGAAAGACAGCTCAAACTGGAAAAGGCAGGTGTCTAGGAAACTAGGGGCATCTCAATACGCCTTCAAGTTCCATGGGGAAGAACTCGCGGAGACAATCGCCTCCTTTGTCCAAAGTGATGCCATCGATCGAGCAGCGGCCATGGTTCAAGGAATAGGCGAAGTGATGGAAAACGCAATTGACGAAACCGGAATGCGAGTGGATGAATATGCTGAACAGATGGCTGGATACTATGAAGACGAGGAGGGCTAGAGGGGGGTGTGTAGCTGCCCCCATGAATAAGCGGGCGCAGCGTGTAGCCCCTTTTACTGGTGTTCTGCTACCCAACCTTCTGCCACTTGGTCATAGAGCTTTCCGCATTTCTCAGCATGACGGGCTGGTATCGTCATGTGAATTTGCCAACATTGCCGGGGGAATATTCCCGATGGCGCTGTGCGGCCTCTCTTCGTTGTAGTATCTACGCCATTCCTCCACCTTTTCGCAAGCATCTGACAGCGACAGGAACCAATGGGTATTCAGGCATTCTGCCCGGAACTTGGAGTTGAAGGCCTCGATGAAGGCGTTGTCAGTCGGCTTGCCGGGACGGGAGAAGTCGAGCGTGACGCCATTTTGGTAGGCCCACAAATCCATATCCCGAGAGATGAATTCGCTTCCATTATCCACCCTTATTGTCGCTGGGAAGCCGATCTGCCGACACACCCGATCCAACGTAGTAACAACATCCTCGCCTTTGTAACTGAACTTCGGATCGATGACTGGTGAGATACGTGAGAATGTGTCTACCACGGTCAGAATGCGCAGTTTGCGCCCAGTCGCAAGTTGGTCATGAACGAAATCCATGGCCCACACATCATTCGGTCTCACCGCATCCGAGCGACCCTCTCTCAGTTTGGCTTTCACCCTCCGTTTTGGCGATTTGTTTCGCAATTGCAGCCCCATCTCACGGTAAATCCGGTAGACTTTCTTGACGTTGACCGGCCAGCCTTCGCGGCGCAGCACGTAATGCACACGCCTGTATCCATAGCAAACACGGGTCTCGCAGATCTCCTTGATGCGCCGTTTCAGGGCGGCCGGATCAGCGCGTCGGGAAACATACTGGTAGGTCGATCTGTCGAACCGCAATACCTTGCAGGCACGCCTCACAGACACCCGCCAGTCTTCCCGAACACCGTCGATAAGCTCGCGCTTCCGATCCGGCCTCAGAGCTTTCGCTTGATGACGTCTTGCAACATCTCCCGATCCAGTGTCAGATCAGCCACGATCCGCTTCAAACGATTGTTCTCGTCTTCCAGTTCGCGTAGGCGGCGCATGTCAGAGGGCAGCATACCCGCATACTTCTTCTTCCAATTGAAATATGTCGCCGAGCTGATCCCAGCCTCTCGGCACACTTCAGCAACCGTTTTGCCTTCTTCAACCTGCTTCAGCACAAACGCCTTCTGCGCATCAGTAAATCTCGCTGCTTTCATTGTTTCCGTTCCTTCTACCAGCCAAGGATTCGTCACGGAAAATTCTAATCATAAATGGCAGGAAAAACGGGCTGCAGAGCACCAGTTGGGGATAGGCCAGGCACCTTGCTGGCTCAAACCTCGTATGGATCGCGAAGTCGAGTGGTGGTCGTTGCTCCGTCTGCTCAGGTCTGTCAATGACGATATCGATCGCGAAAGCTGGCGCAATGCGGGCAAAGTCATGGAGCAGGTCCTTGCCATTTACAATGCAGAGCACACAGTCGGTATTGGAGGTGCTCTTCATTCACTGTTTGCACCTCGAATAGAGGCTGCGTTCGTGCGCCGAAAGGGTCTTGCCGCGCACCTTCACGATTTTCTTGAAGATGAAGAGTGGACGCCCGCAGAGCGTCCGGTTGCACGACTGTTGGGAGAACAGATTGCCAAACGGGCAGAGGAGAGTTTCTCGGCGCGACTAGCGGACGAGGACGGTACATTTCCTGCGCTCAGCGCTGTCCTCGCAAACAGAGAACTTCTGAGCCAGGTACCCGCAGACGTGGCTCGCAAATTAGAAAGCGTGCTTGCTGATAAAATAAGTGGAACACAAAAGAAGATTCGGCGAGATGTTCAGCTCATCTGTCATGCGGTGGCAGAGGAGTTAAAGGATGCGCTAGATTATAGAGGTGAGACCCGTCTCGTATTTGATGAGCTTATCCATCAGGTCGTAGTTTTCTGCGAAGACCGCCAGAATGCAGACCTTTCTCAGCTAGGTGAAAGAGGCAAGTATCTTAGGCAAGCTGACGCGGTAGAGAATGATTTGCAGCGTGACCTACGGGAATGGCTGCGAGGCAATTTGCCAGGCGTGGATGTTCTTCCAGAAGTGCCCGGCATCGCGACTGGGCGATCAGATCTCTATTTGAACTTCGGAGATGTAAAGTTCGTGATCGAGCTTAAGCGACACCATGGGGTGGTTAACGATGTTGCGGCCCGGGACTACCGAGCACAGGCCGTAGGTTACCAAGTTACCGGACCAAAGCTAGGAATGCTCGGCATTCTGGAGTTGGTTGATCGGCCTGGTCCTCCACCGCGTCTGGAAGAATGTATCTGGACCGACTCTTACATACCGGAGGGCAGTGATCTCGTAAGGCATCTCGTGGTTTTTCGCGTCCCTGGTATGCTTAAAACGCCATCAAAAATGAAATGACCGTTGAAGGGTGTTCTTGCATAATTCGGTGGCTGAGCACACCAGGTGTTTATGGGCGGAAAGAAACTTGAATTGGCAACCTTAGCTGGCCGCTTGGGGCCGATTTCGGCCTAACAGACTAGTGACTTGTGTGACTAGAAGACACGATTCATTTCTCATGCGGGTCGTTGAGTGAAGCGATCATCACGAGCAACTCAGTCGCATGTATTGAATTTTGGATGTATGCTCGCAAGAGATATGCTGCTGAAATTGCAACAATTGATATACCAGTCGTTAAACCGAATATTAGAAGTTTACCTGAATTGAAGAAGTCGACCACTCCAAAACCAACCAACCCGACACAACCCAAGATGCTTAGGAAAAATGTCCAGTTGTTCGCGTTTTCTGTAGCTTCTGCATGTTCAAGCACGGTATCGAAGAATTCTTCATCTGAACCGTTGTCATCAAGAGTTTCGTTTTCTTGCATTGTGGTAGTCTTCTTTCTTTGAGGTTCCTCGGTAGTCGAACTGCTCATAGCCCATGTGTACTTGCAAACACTCTGTCCTTGAGAGCTTTAAGCAGCTTTCTTTAATGAACATTGAACGCGAATGTATCTTAAAACAGGTCGCGTTAAAACCAGCAAGCCACAATAAACTGGGGTGTGAAACGTACTACCAAAAGCCCACTACGAGACATCCTTGCTCGCAACATGAGACTTGCGCGGGCAGAAAAGGGATGGTCGCAAGAGTTTCTTGCTCACCAAGCGAACCTAAACCGAACATATCTCAGCGCTGTTGAGCGATCCGAGCAAAACATTTCGCTCGACAACATCCATAAAGTTTCTGTTGCGCTGGGCATAAGTGCCTCAGACCTTCTTGACCCGGGCTACGCTGAATAACCAAGAACTGGCGGCTTAAGCGGACCAATGGGTGGTTTGAGGGGTGGATGCAAATATGCGCTCGCACCGCAAGCCACTAATTAATATACAAATTTATGAATTTAGTGGTGCCCGGGGGCGGAATCGAACCACCGACACGAGGATTTTCAATCATTCTGCGCTCTACTGCGGCCGCTATCGAATGGCATGAAATGGGACAGGGTGAGACAGCCTAACGCTTGAAATCACAGGGAAAATCAGGGGCGCACCTGCGACATGCTGCCGCACCAGCTGTCTCAGGTTGTCTCACCCGATTTCAGGCAATCCAACAGGTTTTGCAGTCCCGTGTAGTCCCGGTTCGTAAATCAGGGACCCGGCCAATTTGCACCTCGCTAACAACGCGAGGTTCAACATGAATAGCAAACAAACGCTCACAGACAAGCTCATCCAGAGTATTAAGACTGATCTACCCCGCATCCAGATTACTGATGCCAAGACAACTGGCCTCAAGCTACGGGTTTCACGCAGCGGGCACAAATCTTTCGCTCTGATGATGCGCAATAAGGCTGGGAAGAACACGACCAC
>JAOXSA010000466.1 GCA_025800245.1 Amphritea sp.
CGTATCTCTCTGCGGCTTGTTGCGCTTCTTCCTCACCCATAACAACGTGTCCTGCGGCAATCGTCTGAACAGACTGGCTAACGGCTCCGGTCTCTATCATCTGGGGGCTGACGAGTTCGCCCTGATCATTCCTCAGGCTGATATAGATACTCTGGGACGCTGGCAACAGGATATTGAACAGGCCCTGGATGAGCCGCTTTGTGGCGATGGTACCCTGCTCCATCTGCAGATCCATGCCGGTATAGCCAGCGCTCCAGCGCATGCAGAGAATCCCGACAAACTGATGCAGAAAGCGGATACTGCACTGAGCCACAGCAAGCGCGACCACAAAACCTTCCTGCATTATGAGCCACAGATGGATGCTGATGCCGGTCGCCGCCTGAGTCTGGTGAATGACCTGAAAGTTGCCATCGAACAAAACCAGCTCTGTCTGTTCTATCAGCCCAAGCTGAATCTGGTCAGTGGCCGTATTCACCACCTTGAAGCACTGGTGCGCTGGATTCATCCGGAACAGGGTATGATTCCGCCAGATGCCTTTATCTCAATCGCCGAACAGACCGGCCAGATAGATGCGCTGACTGACTGGGTCATAAAAGAAGCCGCCCGCCAGTTCAACGAGTGGAAGAAGCAGGGATTGAGACTCTGCATCGCGGTGAATATTTCCGCTGAAAATCTCAAAAATCACACGTTTACCCATGAGTTAAAACAGATCTGGGAAGATTACAATCTACCTCAGGACGCCCTCTCTCTGGAGATTACGGAAAGTGCGGTTGTACATGATCCTGACAGCGCGATCAGCATGCTCTGTGACATCCGGGATCAGGGTATCAAGCTGTCGATCGATGACTATGGCACCGGATATTCCTCACTGGCACAGCTGAAAAAGCTGCCGGTGCAGGAACTAAAAATTGATCGTTCATTTGTCGATAAGATTCATAAAGACAACGATAACCAGATTATTGTACGTTCGACCATCCGTATGGCTCACGATATGGGCCTGACAGTGGTCGCCGAAGGGATTGAAGACGCCGAGACGCTGGACTGGCTACGTCAGCATCAGTGTGAACTGGCACAGGGATACTTTATCAGCCGCCCACAACCAGCTAAAGAACTGATCGACTGGCTGGCAACTTCGGAGTATTCAGGCGTTGAAGACACTGTTTCGAACGCTTAGCACAACCTTTATCACGCTGATCCTGAGCCAATCAGTCCTGGCGCTTGAGGCATCAGTAGCTGGCATGATTGACCTGCGGGCAATCGCATCTGACAGCAGTGAAAGCTACAGTCAGGGAGGACTGGGTAAACTGCGCTACGATGACGATCAGATCGCCCTGGGGCAGCTGGCACTGGTCGGTGATCTGACATTTTCTGAAACCCTGAGTCTCAGAGCCGTTGGCAACAGCTTTGTCGATGATGCCCTGGGCCGGACCGGCATTACTGAACTCTATATCAGATATCGCGGTCTGCCTGATGATTCCGGACTGCGTCAGGGCCTGCGTGCCGGCCTTTACTATCCTCCGATCTCATTGGAAAACAACGCCGTTGCCTGGTCATCACCCAATACCCTGACCCCCTCTACCCTGAACAGCTGGATCGGCGAAGAGATCCGCCTGACCGGCATAGAATACAGCGCTCAGTGGCTCGGAAAAATTACCGGCAAGCCCTATAACCTGCAGCTGACCGGCTCGCTGTTTATCAACAATGATCCGGCCGGAGCGATGTTATCCTGGCACGGCTGGACTCAGAGCAGCCGCCAGACGGTCGTGGGTGAGACTCTGCCGATTACCGCTCTGCCAGCACTGAATAATGGCGCGCTTGCCCGTCAGGCCCGCGGCTCTGATCCCTTTCATGAAGAGGATAATAATCCGGGTGTCACTGTGAATGCACTCTGGCACTGGCCAAAGAAGGGTCGCTTTCAACTGGGCTACTACCATAACAACGCCACGCCTTATAAAGAGACCGAGGGCCAGTATGGCTGGCAAACCCGGTTTGCCTACGCTGGCTTTCAGAAGCATCTGACTAAACAGTGGCAGATCAGCGGTCAGATCCTGCAGGGAGATACCCTGATGCAATCGCATCACCGTGAAGATGTGGTCAATAATGATTACCGCAGCGCCTACCTGACGTTGAGCTGGCGTAACAAACACCACCGTGTCAGCGGGCGTCTGGAAGAGTTTCAGGTATGGGATAATGATCCGACTGCGGGCGATAACAACACTGAGTACGGCACCGCACAGACTCTGAGCTACCGCTACCGGATCAGCAAACAGTGGTTTATGCTGACCGAGTACAATCGTATCAACAGCCGACGTCCGGCAAGGATGTATATTGGCGAGCAACCCGAACAGCTGGAGCAACAGCTGCAGTTCGGACTACGGTATTATTTTTAATAAGGTGATATTTATAAAAGGCTCAGCAGATCCGTGGCAGTTGCTCGCCTACCAGCATATCCATAATCCGCTCACCGCCGAAACCAGTTTCCACCAGCACGCGGCCTGCGTAGCCGTCGATCACCTCACCGATAATAGCGGCATCACGGCCCGCCGGATGATCGCGCATCGCGGCTAATACCGCTTCTGCTCTATCGCCCGGTACCACCGCCACCAGCTTGCCTTCATTGGCAAAGTACAGCGCATCCAGACCCAGAATTTCGCACACGCCGCGCACTTCATCCCGGACGGGGATCGCCCGCTCGGTGAGACGGATCGATACTTCTGAGCTTTCAGCAAACTCGTTCAGCACGGTTGCCACGCCACCACGGGAGGCATCGCGCACCGCGTGCAGATCCGGGCATACCGCCAGCATCGTCTGTACTAAACCGTGCAATGGCTGACAGTCACTAGCCAGTTCGACTTCTAAGGCAAGATCACCACGGGCATTAAGAATCGCCGCGCCATGATCACCGATAAAGCCGTTTACAATCACCTTGTCCCCAGGCTGACAGCGGCTGGCCGAGATATCCACACCCTCAGGAATCACGCCGATACCGGTCGTGTTAATAAACACCTTATCGCCCTTGCCACGAGGCACCACCTTGGTATCCCCGGTAACGATTACCACTCCGGCGTCATCCGCGGCCCGGCGCATCGACTCCACAATCCGACGCAGCTGAGCGACCTTCAGCCCCTCCTCCAGAATCATACCGCAGGAGAGATACTTAGGAATCGCGCCGGATACCGCCAGATCATTGACCGTACCGTTCACCGCCAGCGAACCAATATCACCGCCGGGAAACTCCAGCGGATCAACAACGTAAGAATCGGTGGTAAATGCCAGTTGCTCCCCCTGCGCCTGTAATGACGCCAGATCAAAGCGGGCCTGATCCTCCAGTGCATTGAGATCCGGGTTATCAAAACTGCCCACAAACAGATCTTCGATCAGGTCACGCATCGCTTTACCACCGGCACCGTGGGCCATGGTAATGGTATCGGCTTTCAGGGTTCTTCTAGGCTTGGTCATAATCACTCTCTGTCATTCAGCTCAGTTGCCAGGGCCTGTCAACACTATTTTCATGAATACTGTTACAGCTGAAAGTGTGTCTATCAAGGCGCGAGGAGTGCTGTTTGGTTACTCCAAATAAGTGACGAGTAACGCTGAGAGGCACGCTTTCAGCCGTAACCCTCCGGGCTGGCGCAATTTTACCCCTTAGCCGTGTTGAAATATGCTTATTTAGAATAACTAAACAGCGCATATTTCGCCTTGCTAAGGCACAAAATTGCATCCAGCAGTGATTTTTAAAATAGTGTTAACTGGCCCCCTCAATACGGCCATAACTGTAATAGGCTGAACATGCGCCTTCGGTGGAGACCATCAGCGCCCCCAGCGGCGTTTCCGGTGTGCACTGGCGACCGAACACTTTGCATTGGGCCGGTTTGATCACGCCTTTGAGCACCTCACCGCACTGGCAGGATTTCGGGTCGGCGATCTTCAGGTTTGGCAGTACAAACGTACGCTCAGCATCGAAGTCGGCGAAGGTATCGCGAATCCGTACCCCGGAGTGATCGATTGATCCCAGACCGCGCCACTCAAAAAACTCGCGCAGCTCGAATACATCGGCCACCGCCTGCAAGGCCTGACGATTACCGCCATCGGGGACGATGCGTTTGTACTGGTTTTCGATCCGCGCCTCGCCCGCCTTCATCTGCTCCAGCAGCATCAGCAGAGACTGCAGTACATCCAGCGGCTCAAAGCCGGCGATAATCAGCGGCCGCTGATAATGGGCCGAAATGAATTCATAGGGTGCCTGACCGATTACCATGCTGACATGGCCCGGCCCCAGAAAGCCGTCGATATACATATCCGGCGAATCGAGAATCGCCTTAATAGTCGGGATAATGGTGATATGGTTGCAGAACAGGAAGAAGTTCTTAATACCCTCTTTCTGAGCCTGTTTCACCGTCAGAGCGGTGCTGGGCATGGTGGTTTCAAAGCCAAGGCCGAAGAACACCACCTTCTTATCCGGGTGTTTACGCGCCAGCGCCAGGGCATCCATCGGCGAGTACACCATACGCACGTCACAACCTTCCGCCTTAGCCTGTTGCAGGCTTTTCCGGGAACCGGGTACCCGCATTGCATCCCCGAAGGTAGTGAAAATCACATCCGGTTGCTCGGCGATCGCTACGCAATCATCCACGCGGCCCATCGGCAGGACGCACACAGGACAACCAGGGCCGTGAATCAATTCAATCTTATCCGGTAACAGACTCTCAAGACCGTAGCGAAAGATCGAATGGGTATGCCCTCCGCACACCTCCATGATCTGCAGCGGCCGCTCTTTTGCCTGCGGAATCTCATCCACCAGGGTATGAATACGGTCCAGTATTGCTCTGGCCATCTCCGGATCACGGAATTCATCAACAAATTTCATAGTTCGCTCGCAGGTAAGAGGGTTTAACGGCCGTGTTCACCGATCCAGCCACGGTCATCGGCCAACAAGGTATGCACCAGATCCCAGAGAATGTGATAACTCACCAGATGGCACTCCTGAATCCGGTGCACGCTATCGGTAGCCACGATCAGGCAGTGATCCACCGCGCTATGACCCACCAGTTCACCGCCATCGCCTCCGGAGAACGCCACCACGGTCATTCCCAGTGCTTTGGCCTTTACGCAGGCGGAGGTGATATTGGCGGAGTTGCCGCTGGTCGAAAACACCACCAGCACATCTTCAGGTTTTGCCAGTGCCAGCAGTTGGCGTGGCAGCACATGTTCAAACCCCACATCATTAGCCACTGCTGTCAGCATGGCGTTGTCCTGACTAAGATTGATAGCCGGCAGCGCCGGACGACCCGCCGTCACCGGGTGCATAAACTCCAGCGCCAGGTGCGCCGCATCGCAGGATGAACCGCCATTACCGGCGGTGATCAGACGTCCGCCGCTCCGATAACTGCTGGCAATCGCTTCAGCGATACTGGCCAGCAGAGTGGCATTGTCAGTAAAGAACTGCTCTTTTACAGCGATACTCTCTGCGGTTTTCAAACGAATGGAATCCAGCAGTTCGGCAGATTTATCGCGGTTTTCAGGTTTCTGCCCGGCGCCACTGTCCATAAACGGATACAGCGCCCCCAGCATATCGTTATTGGATGAATCGGACATACAACCTCCGCTCAGTGCAACTCGGTATTACGCATGGCGTCGAGTTCTTCCTGCAACTCACCCAGCTCGGCCAGAATTTCCAGGGTGCGCTGCGCCTCTTCTTCATCAATCAGACTCATAGCAAAGCCGACATGCACCAGCGTCCAGCGGCCGATCAGAGCATCCAGATTACCGTCTTCCGGCAATACGCAGCCCAGATTTACTTCCCGACGCACGCCGGATACGTTCACCAACGCCAACCCTTCTTCGGCGTCTTTAATCTCTA
Organism: Amphritea sp.; assembly: GCA_025800245.1. Taxonomy (GTDB): domain Bacteria; phylum Pseudomonadota; class Gammaproteobacteria; order Pseudomonadales; family Balneatricaceae; genus Amphritea. Next base: position 5,861 of record JAOXSA010000466.1, read on the forward strand.
CTATCTGTCCTGGAATACCTAAACACATCTTGCTGTACTCTCTTTAACTGAGCTTTTTTTACTGTGCTGTTTATTGTTCTTGTTGTGGTGCTTTTACGGCACTGCGTTCAAGGGCGTAACGCTCCAGCTTGGAACGCAGACCTACCCGTGACAGCCCCAACTCTTTCGCCGCCCGGCTCTTGTTCCAGCGCTGTCGGATCAAGGTTTCACGCAATATGCGTTTTTCCAGTATCTCGACCCGATCCTTCAGCGTGCCTTCCAGCAGCGCCCCTTCCAGATCATTCAGCAGCTCGTTGTCACCACTGTCTTCCACCGGCATGGCGCGTAAAACACGGGGACTGAGCAGATCCGCCGAGAGCCAGTCTTCATCCGCCAGCACCAGCATCCGCCGGACTTCATTCTGCAGTTCCCTGACGTTGCCCGGCCAGCCGTAACGGCTCATGCACTCCAGCGCTTCATCGGTAAAGCCCTGCACCGGTTTATCAAAATCATTCTGCGCTCGTTGCAGAAAATCCTGCGCCAGTACAGGTATATCCATCAGTCGACGGGACAGCGGCGGCAACTCCAGTGTCACCTCTGCCAGGCGGAAATAGAGATCCTGACGGAAGCGACCGGCCCGCACCTCCTCTTCCAGATCCCGGTTGGTCGATGCCACGATCCGTACATCCACCTTGCGGCGTTGATGCTCACCGATGCGACGCACCTCCCGTTCCTGCAATACCCGCAGCAGCTTCACCTGAAACGCCGGGCTGATCTCGCCGATCTCATCAAGGAAAATGGTGCCGCCATCGGCCTGTTCAAACAAACCGATATGGTCTGTAATCGCACCGGTAAAGGCACCTTTCTTATGACCGAACAACTCCGAAGCCAGCAGTTCATCCGGCATCGCCCCGCAGTTTTCCACCACGAAAGGTTTATCCGAACGCAGGCTGTTGTAGTGCAGTGCCCGGGCAAACAGCTCTTTACCGGCACCGGATGGCCCTGTAACCAGCACGGACACATCATAAGGTGCGATCCGCCCGACCTGCTTGCAGATACCATTCATCGGGCTATCCGGGTGACGGCGGATCTCATCCAGTTGAAACGTCTGCTGTAAACGTTGTTTCTTCTGGCTGATATTCTGTTCTGCCTGGCCTTCCGTCAGGCGCATTTCCAGCGCCAGCAGTTCGTTTTCACTCTGCAGCTGATGCAGTTTGCAGGCGTTGCGCATGATCAGCAGCAGGTTATCCGGATGCCAGGGTTTGGTAATGTACTGCAGGATACCGGCCTCATTCAGGCCCCGGATAATGTCTTCAGAATCGGTGTAGCCGGACAGAATCAGCCGGGCAATATGGGGCCAGCGTTCACGGACTTCCGCAAGGAACTCCACACCGGTTTTATCCGGCATACGCTGATCACAGAGAATCGCCTGAACGTCATGTTGCTGCAGAATCTCCATAGCCTGCGCAGCGCTGCTGGCAGTGAGTACATCAAACTCTTCATCCAGCGTCCGTTCGAGTGTTTCCAGTGAACGTATCTCGTCGTCGACGCAAAGTACCGTGGGTCGTGCAGCCAGTCCGATCATAACAACGCCTTTATCTGGTCAATTTCCGTCTGCAGGCTATCGATCCGCCCCTGAATCAGTTGCCGGCGTTGCTGTGCCAGCCAGTCGATCCATTCAGCCATACCTTCGCCGGAACGTGCCGACAGCTGCAGCACCTGAATATCCGGATTTACCTGACGGGCATAGTCGATACAACGCTCAACATCAAAATCCAGATGCGGCAGCAGATCGGTTTTATTCAGCAGCATCAGATCAGCAGCATGGAACATATCCGGGTACTTAATGGGTTTATCTTCCCCTTCGGTGACCGACAGGATCGCCACCTTATGCGCCTCTCCCAGATCGAATGCTGCAGGGCAGACCAGATTGCCGACATTCTCGATAAACAGCATGCCGCCGGGCATTTCATCCAGACCATCCAGTGCGTGACCGACCATATGAGCATCCAGATGGCAGCCTTTGCCAGTGTTCACCTGAATCGCCTGCACTCCGGTTTCACGAATTCGATCGGCATCGTTTGCCGTCTGCTGATCGCCTTCAATGACAGCTACCGGGTACTCGGACTTAATGCGGTTAATAGTCTCTGTCAGCAGTGTGGTTTTACCCGAGCCCGGGCTGGAGACAAGATTCAGCACAAACAGATTCTGCTGGCTGAAGCGACTCCGGTTAATCGCGGCATAACGATCATTCTTACCCAGAATATCCTGTTCGATCTGTACCATCCGGCTCTGACTCAACCCTGGCACATGGGCATGAGCCGGACCTTTGCCAAAGTGGATGTTATCGCCGTCCTGACGCGGAGTATGGCCGTGATCGTGAAAGCCCTGATGATGGTCCTGATGATGGTCGTGGTGATGATCATGATGATGGCCGTCGACGCCCTCGATCTTTACTTCGCCTTCCGCACATCCGCAAACAGTACACATATCAATCCACCTCCAGCTCTTTAATCCGCATCTCTTCACCCTGGGTAATCTGCAACTGATGACTGCCACATTCAGGGCAGCTGTCATAACGCTGCTGTATCGATACCTCTTTGAGACACTGCATACAGAACGCCAGACCGTCCAGCTTTATAATATTCAGTACCGCGCCCTCGGCCAGGGTATTCCGGGTCACGGCGTCAAAGCAAAACTGCAGGGCGTCTGACTCGATCATCGCCAGTGGACCGATCTCCAGCCAGACGGCTTTGACCCGTTGGTACTGCTGAGCGGTAGCCTGCTCTTCCAGCACCTGAACGATCCCTTCTGCTATCGACATCTCATGCATGATCTTTTCTGATCCCTACCGACCAGTCAACGCAGGGGTCGACCAGTACAATTAAACGATTCACCAGCGCTTCCAGCCGGTCATATTCCACGGCCACACCTTCAAGCATACTCAACAGCGCGCCCTGTGGATGAAAATTCCATTCGGTTGGCGCGACTATCTGGTACTCACTGACCTGATAATCACTGACGCTGTCACCCTGCAAGGATACACGATGTATCAGCACCCCTCTGGCAGCAGTCACCAGCGCCATCCCCTGATTATTGCGCAAGATCATCGGAGTCGGCTGCAGCAACTGATCGGGCAATGCCATCAACGCGCTGACAAAGCGATCAAACCGCTCCGGTAATGTCTGACGTGCTTTCTCTTCTGCATCTGAGATAGCATATCCGGTCTCATAACATTGCCCCAGTACGGAGGGCTGCCGGGCGAATCCAGCTTCCGATTTCAATGACCACTCAATCTCCGGCAGTAACTGCATCATAGCCTTACTGTTGAGCGCAGGCATTGCGCTGACACCGGGATTGAGACGGATATCTCCAAATGCCCTTTCAAGTTGCTGCCGGCATTCATTAAGCTGATACTGACCCGGCAGAATCGACCGGACATCTTCGATCAGTTCAGTCATTTTCAGGTTCTGCTTCGCCTGCTTTGTTGCCTTCTCTTGTATCTGATCCTGTGCCTGCGCATTCAACGCCAGAGACCACTGCAGCTCAGCTCTGATCCTGACAAACCACTGCATCAGCTGCTGCGCCATTAACCGGTCATCCAGCCAGTCTCTCGCCATACGCAAGCCCAGCTCACGAATATTCTCGGCCAGCAGCAGTTGCTGTCTTGCCCGGCTTACCGACGCTGAAAGCTCTTTTTTTAAGAGCTCTGTTTGAAAAGCCTCGGTTTGCAAAATCTCTGTTTGAACAGCCTTTGTTTGCAGGGCGCTCTCTACCGCTTCTGTCGCAGCAATCTGCTGCGCCACACCGCAGACAGAAAACAGCATCGGGATCAGTGTCAGTGCCTCGGTATAAGTTTTACCCTGCAACAACCGTGATACGACAGCTGGTCGACTGTTGTGGATATCAACCGAGCTGATCCGCCCATCACGCCAGCCAATAGTGACTTCGATCCGTCCTGCCAGCTTATTCATCATTCTGAACCCGGTTGATCATGACGCTCTGTGCTCAAACCCGCAGTCATAAAACGCCGACGGCTGAGACCTTCCGATTCAGACTGAGCAGTTGCTGTCTGTTTCTCACTGGCAACTTGCTCCGCGACCTGTTCCTGTTGAGCTTGCTGCATAGCCCGCTGGCGATCAGTCAGAGCAATATGCTCTGCATCGAACAGCGCTGCCATTACCGCTTCTGCGGTCTCCAGCGCCACCGATTGCTGTTCAAACTCGGCCATGGGCGAAAACAGCGAACAGCTCAGATACCCCTCTGCGCCTTCGGCCCAGCTATACAGGCACTCATACTGGCCGGAAGGCAGGCTGAGCATCTGCTTATGACCGATCTGCTGCTCTCCCCAGCGATACCAGGGATCATCAGCATTCGCAAAACAGATCAGATTCATAAACCAGGGCGTGATCAACACGCCGATCTGCCGCCCGGTCCAGTCCTGAAATCCAACCGTGGCGACGGTCAACACCGGGTTATACACCGGCAGATCCGCCATCTTCAGCGCCGCGCGCTGATAATGTACGACCAGCTCATCCAGCTTATTTAAGGGCTTATCTAAGGGCTTAGCTAAGGGCTGTTCCAGGAGCTTTTCCAAACTCAGTCCTCAAGCACCATAAACTGGTCTTTTTCACCATCGCACTCAGGGCAGCGCCAGAACTCCGGTAACTGGCTGAATGGGGTACCGGCTGCGATCTGCCAGACCGGATCACCCTGCGCCGGATCGTACTGATACCAGCAGATTTTGCACTCCAGCACCGCCTTGTCATCAATGCGACTGTTGTCGCCCAGATAGCTGCCTTCAAACCCCTGATAACTCATCTTCTTTCCTCTACCTTCGATGCCTTCTACCTGCAATATTCTCTGGCTGCGAGACTCTCTGCCCAAGAGGCTGTCTACCTGCAAGACTCTCTACCTTCCAGAGTGTGCCGAACAATCAGGCAAATACTTCACGGATCTCATGCAAGCGCTCAGCGGAATCTTCCAGATCCTCCTTCGCAGCGCAGGCCACCAGCGGTATATCGGTGATCTCCAGAGTATCCAGTATCAGTTGATCGGTGCTGTTGAAATACTGCACGCGCCATAGCCCCTGAATACAGGTAGATGTAATACGGCAGTTACCGTAACCACGGGACAGAATCGTCACAGCACCCGTACCGGTACTGTTGCTGAGGCAGTTGTGGTCCTCTGGCGAAAATGGCAGCAACGAAAGATTGATCACATGAGGTTGTTCTGGTTTCTTGCCGTTAAATGCGGCCGACTTCTCTGCAATCTCCACCAGCACAGAAGGTGCATTCAGCACACCTGGTGGCATTGCCGACGGCTCGACATTCAGATCGATCAGGGCATTGAAAGCGTGCTCACGGATACACGCCGGAACGTCGGCAACTTCCAGCGTTTCTGTAATCACATCACCCTGCTGGTCAATAGTACGCAGACGCCAGACACCCGCCATCACCGTTTCCTGTATCCGGATCAACGGGTCCGCGCTGATCACCGCGCTGACCTCCCCTTCACCCAGAATCTGGTTCAGCATATCCAGATCTGCCTCGGGCATGGTATCCAACACCATACTCTGGGTCGGCTGCCCTGGCTCATAGGAGGCGAGCATGGTCTGCAACCGTTCCAGCACTGCGACCGCCTGCGGACACTCCTGCACCGCGTCAGTTTCCGGCAGTACCGGCATATCGTAGGTATTCATTTCCGACGGCATCGGCATGTAATCCAGAACCTGATCACCCTCTTCCTGGCTGCCGGGTCCCATCGGAATATTCAGCAATTGAATAAAGTTATCCTGCATCACGCATTCTCCTGAAAAATCGACTTAATGGCCGCCTTACTGACCGCAACCGCTATTGACCGGATTAACCACGACCGGAATGCCGATACCCGGATCGCGACGGGGCTCTAACGCCAGAATGCTGTTGATCTCAGCCTGATAAATATCCCAGTCCTGCACCTTGGTGATCGCCCCCAGATAACGCCCCTCTTTGAGGAACACCAACGCAGGCCAGACGGTAAAGTTATAACGGCCCTGCAATGCTTTCTCCGACTCTGGCGCAATCACCGCAGGCACCAACTGTGGAAAGCATTTAACCAGCTCTGGCAGGATCACTGCCACATCATTACTCTCAGGAAAGCGTTTGGGTTGTTCGGTAAAGAACAGTACCGAGAATGGCGCCGACTTTATAAAATCGTCGAAGTTACTCAGGTCGAGTCTGGGATACCCCAGCTCGTCTACCAACCGGTTAATCAGTGGCGATGGCATAGAATCAGTTCCTGTTTTTTTGTTCTGATTGAGATGGCTGCGCTTGCAGATGCGCAGGCAGTTGCGGTTCGCGATCTACCAGATCAGCAAACAGCGTATCGAGGTCAGCACTGTCGCCGGCCATCACCGCCTGCATAGCGGTCAGGGCATCCAGCATCTGCGCGGCCCGCTCCGCTGATAACGTTTCCCGGGCGGCTTCCAGAAAGACCAGCACCCAGCTACCTGCCGGTTGCTCGCCGACCAGCGACATATCCACCCAGCTCTGTTCATCACCGCGACGTTCTTCACTGTGACAAGCTTTGCCATGACGGCAGAGGGCCCGATGGCCTTCGCTGCGGACAATCTGCATCGGAATACCGATGCACATCAGCTTTCCTCCTGACCGGTCGCGGTCAGAAAGCGCAGATCTCCCTTACGGAATGCATCCTCTTCTGAGGGACGTCCGGTTTCATACTCCTGCAGCTCCAAATGCCCCGGAGAGAGCTGTTCTGCAGCTCCGGCCTGAGGCTGGGGTTGAATACCAAACTGTTGCAGATACTCCAGCGCAATCTCCAGCGTCGGATCAATACCTGCCCGCACCGGTTCACGCAGACTGCCGCCGAAATCTTCCAGCTCCACCGGCTGACAACCCACCAGCAGCAGATGTTTGGGATAACTGCCGGTAAACTCCGCCATCGCCAGCACTTCCTGAAAGCCGGTCTGGTGCAGACTCATCTGCTTGGCACCCATAAACTTAGGCACTGCATCACCGTGCACCACTTTCAGTGAGCCTGGCTCCAGGCCGTAGTCGATGGCATCAAACACCACCAGCACATCCACCGCCTGTACGTGCTGCACCAGATAGATACCCTGGGTACCGCCATCCATCAATCTGACATTGTCAGGAAAGCGATAGCGCTGGTTCAGCGTCTCAACACAACGCACACCAAAGCCTTCATCCGCCCAGAGGATGTTACCGATACCCAGAATTAGAATTTGCTTGTCATTCATCTGTAGAAGCCGCTGTTCTTGTTGTAACGGTATCCGTTACAAGTACCGTGCCAATCGTCTGAAAAACGCTAAAAGCGCGATAATGCGGGTGTTACAGGAGGGGTTACAGATTAAGCCCATTCATCAAAGCAAAAGAAACCTTCCATAAATCCAAAAATATGAATACTTTCTTTCCACCAAAACTACTCATCTGTTTCCATCGGCAGAAAGCTCACCAGCCGAAGGCCCTCATATTCGACAGGCATACGGCGGTTCTTGCCCCAGGTCTGAAAATCAAAGCCAGATTCAGTATTCGTGGCCCACGCCATCACCACATTCCCCTCGTCTGCTAATTCAATAATCTGCTGCCAGATCATCTCCCGGATACGCCTGGACACATCACCCACATAAACCCCGGCACGAACCTCCAGCAACCACACCGCAAGCCTGCCCCGTAATCGTGGCGGCACATTTTCTGTAACCACAGTAATCATACTCATCCGCTTACCCCCGGTGTCCGGCATCAGCCATCGTATCCGGCTCCGGTATTGCGGGTGGCTGCGCATCTTCCGGCGCTGGCGGAGGTTCTATCTCCCCCGCCGCAAGTATCTCTTCAATCAGCGGGATCAACCGCTTCAGCACTTTCTGCGAACGGAACTGATCACGACAGGCAATACGTACCTCCCGGTCGGGCGACCGGGGTTCTGATGCCGCAATCTGAAAAGCCACCGGAACAACCGTTTCAAACTTCAGGATATCGGCAATATCATAGACAAATGACAACGGCTTGCCGGTATGCAGAAAACCGATTGCCGGAGCATAACCCGCCGCCAGAATCGCCGCTTCGGTAATACCGTACAGGCACGAAGTAGCAGCACTGATGCACTGATTGGTGATATCGCCAGCGCTCCAGTCCTTTGGATCATAGCGGCGGCCCCGCCACTTAACCCCGTGTTGTTTAGCCAGAAGTTCATAAGTTTTACGTACCCGTGCCCCCTCAATTCCGCGTAACTGATCAACACTACGCCGCTGCGGTGGTTCCTCGCCAAAACGCAGTTCAAACATCTTACGAACCACCTTAAGCCGTAATGACTCATCCAGCGCAAGCTTTGCCTGATACAGCAACTTATCGGAACGGGCGCCACCCGGCTGACCCGCAGCATACATCCTTACTCCTGCCTCCCCGACCCACACCAGCAGCGTGCCAACCGTTGCCGCCAGCTTAACCGCAGCATGAGACACCCGGGTGCCGGGTTCCAGCATAATGCAGGCGACAGAACCCACCGGGATATGAGTACGAATACCGTTTTTATCGACCAGTACAAACGCACCGTCGATCACATCCACCTGGCCATATTGCAGGTAGATCATTGAGTTCCGATCTTTTATTGGGATCGGCTTTAAGGGGATAAAAGACATTCCCTGTCCTCCTGAAAGTTATTAATTTGTTTGGCAATATTGCTTGTTGCTTGTTGCTTGTTGCTTGTTGCTTGTTGCTTGTTGCTTGTTGCTTGTTGCTTGTTGCTTGTTGCTCAACAGTATTGTGTGGGAGCGACGCCCTCGTCGCGATAAACCTTACACACAGCCCGATTTTTCTAAACGTGCCTTATTCAAATCCCCGTGAGTATGGGGAACACCCGAAGGGGTTCGAGTTCTAGTGATACCCGAACGGTTTATCCCCGTAGGTACGGGGAACACAATCCCGATCTGACACAAGTATTCGGGGAAGACGGTTTATCCCCGTGGATACGGGGAACACCCAATCAACGAAATAAGTGATATAGCCGTCCATGGTTTATCCCCGTGGGTACGGGGAACACAAGAACCTTCTTAAGCATATCTGCAGCGGTACCGGTTTATCCCCGTGGGTACGGGGAACACCACTGGCACACAAGATGGATGAAGGATTAAGGCGGTTTATCCCCGTAGGTACGGGGAACACGGACGCAAGCAGGGTCATGCGCCGGAGAATGGCGGTTTATCCCCGTAGGTACGGGGAACACGCCGATACTCATCACCGCCCGTAGCAACGTCAGCGGTTTATCCCCGTAGGTACGGGGAACACTCAATCACAGTCTGACGGGCATCCGCCATCGACGGTTTATCCCCGTAGGTACGGGGAACACATGGATCGACTATTACTAATCACATCAGCCA